>JABSRG010000012.1 GCA_013215165.1 Opitutales bacterium
CCGATTCTGGCCCTTCAAAACCTTCGCCAATTCATATGCCCAGGCCACATACTCCAACGACAATTGATGAACATCCAGTTGTTCATGGCCAAACTTCATTACCGCGAAGCATCGCGATTTACTCAGTGCCGACGAGCCTGAAATCGCCATCGCCTGTCGTTGTCGTTGTCGTTGTCGTGGTCGTGGTCGTGGTCGTGGTCGAAAATCCAAACGCTCAGTCCATCCCACAGTCCAAAGAAATCTGCCCCCAATCCCGAAATTACTTCAACCCGGGAACCGTTGTGTCTCGATTACGACAACTACAAGGATCGCGATCACGACTGTGCAATTTCTCCATAAGGAGCTGGGGATGATCCACAAGACGCACAGCTGTTTCCTACAACCGCATGGATCAATGCATGGGCCAACTGGGCTGAGTCTCTCCCTTTTGATGCCGTTCGCAACTCGCTCGGAAAAAGCGTGCATTTGTCCCGTCGCTGCCAATACGCGCTCGTATCGGTTGACCGCATTTAGGACAGCGGCCCACGAAATGCGTGTTCGTAAAGTTGGGATACATGCGGCCGTATGCGTGGCATTCCACAAAATGCACGCCCAAGTATTTTTTGGGTACGCCGGGTTCTGAAGCGCCCGGAGATGTCGGATCGCTAGCCTCAATTGCCGGAGACTCAGAGCCGTTTGCCCCAATCTGTACGTCGAGGTAATTCCCCGGGGGCGTGGGCTTAGGCCGCCCCAAGTCATTCGAATAGCCGTTTTTCACGGTATTACTGATTCACGCCCAAAATATCCTGTGCCTGGTCGGTCGTCGCTGCGCCCCCGCCTCGGCGAGCCGCAGCAGTCAAATCGTCGGTCAAACTGATGCCGCGCTGACTTTTAACAGAGGTGTCGGTCAACTCTTTTATCGGGTCCGTTGGCTTGTATTCCGAATCCAACATGCTGAAACACACCACGACGGCACGGGCGGCCTCACCCGGAACAGACTCCAATTCCTCCATGATACTCAGATAGCGCGCTTGGTTATCCGTCGGCAGATGCCACAGCGAGTAGTTGATGGCATTTAAAGAATCCTTCTGGGGGATAATCTGCGCGTCGATAGTCAACACCATCTTGAACTCACGAAGCCCCTCTTTCTCCACTTTTTGCCAAAGTTGAAGCTGGGAGGAACGCTTGTTAAAGTTCATCGCGCGCTCAACATTAATTGCATCGTCGGCAAATAGCCCAACGCGATCTAGCTCTTCACGAAAGACCCTTTCGAATACGCGCAAAAACTGTAGTGGCGTCACCTTTACCCTAGGCTCAGGGCGTTGAAGCAGTTCACTAATATTTACCGCGCTCATCAATTTCGGAGCAAAGTCTAGCTCGCCTCGGATGCGTCTACGTGATTAACCGAGGGATGTTGCCGGGCTGCAGATTTCCATGGATACGCGGATCCAGAGTCGTGCGAACATTGTCGGAAAGAGCGCCAAGATCATACTCGGCTGGATCCACGACAGCGGCGACTGCATTCGAAGACACCTGACTTTCCACCGCTCCGGTACGCCCGATCATTTCACTCACCGCATTAGAAGCACTGCGCACAGTATTCTCGTAAAGGTCGGAGGCCTCCTGCGCATCAAGAATTGGATTCATCGCATTCAAAAGCTCTTCACGTGAGACATTGTAGTCCCCAGAACTTCGACGGAAGGGCACCGGCTCGCCCTCTGAGTCTTCAGACAAAAAGAGCGATCGGTTGTTAAAAGACGCATTGCCGACCTCGGCGAGCGAGGCCTGTAGTTCAGAGAAATCGCCGGTTTGATCCTCAGACACAAGAGAGTCGATCCTCTCTAATACCTGAAAAGCCTCTTCCAGAGCGGCGCTCTGAGACTGTAGAAGAGATATTTCCTCTTGGACAGTTTGGCTTTCGAAGGCTCGGTTGGCGATATCGTACAGTCGCGCAGTGGGACTGGATTCTACGGAGGAGCTTTTAGAGGTTTTGGCGCTATCTGTAGTCTTTTCTGCAGAGGAAGCCTGAGTCGCTTTCTCTCTTTTAACAGCCTTGTCCTGCCCCTCCCTGAGATAGGACGGCGTGTTGAATCCAGATATATTTGGGCCTATTTCGAATGACATAGCTCGAGAAGGTATGAACGGAAGTTGAGTGGTATATGACCACGGCGGCTGGATACCCGCTGCTCATTCAGAAGCGGTGTCCTGGGCGTCCTTGCCCAGGGAGCACACCACGCAGCTATTCTTACACGGACTGCGTGTTTCCGAAGCCTCAATGCTTCCCATACAAATGCAGAGAAAGCAGGCGGCAGTGATTTCCAGGAATTCATTGATGACGTTGACGGTGAGACAGTAGAGAGACTGCCTCATCCTTCAAAGTCGCCACCCATTGAACCGACTGAAGTAAAAAACCCAGAATTTCACAACTATCCCATAATTTTGACCACAGATTACACGGATATTCACAGATCTTTATGAATAAGAGAGATTTACGAAAGAGATAATCGTCCGCGGAAATCTATGGGATAACGCGTATGGATACTTCGCCAATTCGCAGGGTGTTCATGTAACTTTCATCCTTCTAGAGGACAATCATAAACACCTAATAACAAAATACTTATCTGTGTATATCTGCGTAATCTGTGGTCCAGGAAAAATTCGAATTCCTATGGGATGACTGTGATTTGTGTTCGTTTCTGAATTATGCGAACGCGACGAATTTATGGAGCTGCTGAGAGTGCGGTGTATCACTGCATGACGCGGACGGTGAATGGGGAGTTTTTCTTTGAGGATCGGGAGAAAGAGGTGATGCGGAAGATGTTGTGGCAGGTTGCTGGGTTTTCTGGGGTGGAGGTGTTGGCATATGTGGTAATGTCGAATCATCTGCATGTGTTGGTGCGGGTGTGTGGTGCGGCGAAGGAGGTGTCGGATGTGGAGTTGGTGCGGCGGTATGCGTTGCTCTATCCGAAGCCGACGGATCACCAGCCAATGGATTTGGCGGTGCTGGAGGAGGCGTTGAAGACGAATTCTGATGAGGGGCAGCGGATACGTGCGGTGCTTCAGGCACGGATGGGGGATGTGTCGGAATTTATGAAGACGCTGAAGCAGCGCTTTTCGATTTGGTTTAATCGCAGTCGCGAGCGATATGGGCCGGTGTGGTGTGATCGGTTTAAGAGCACTGTTGTTGAAGATGATCCAGCGGTGCTGCGCACGGTGGCGGCTTATATTGATTTGAATCCGGTGCGTGCGAAACTGGTGGATGATCCGAAGGATTATCGTTTCTGTGGCTATGCTGAGGCCCTGGCTGGACAAGGTCAGCTGCGGACAGCTCTGTGTGCGATGACCCTTCATGATGATTTTTCCAAGGCTTTGGCGCTGTATCGCACTGTGATCTTTGCGAAAGGGGTCGGGCCGAAACGCAATGGCGAAGGGGCTGGGATAAGCGATGAGACTTTTCGTGAGGTGATGGATGCTGAGGGAGTGTTACCTTTGCCCGTGATGCTGCGTCAACGGATTCGCTATTTCACCCAGGGTGCCGTGATCGGATCTGCTCTTTTTGTCGAAGAGTATATCGCTAAATGGGCAGAACGGGTCGGTGACCGAAGGAAGCGTGAGCCCAAGCAAATCGATGCAAAGGCAATATCTGGATTAACTAGTTTTAGGCATTGTCGGGGCTGAGGTTTTTTCGCCATTCAATCAAATGAAGTCGGACTGGCAGCTCGTTTGCATGTTGGCGTCGTCTTCAATCTGACTTCAGGGGCGTTAGATTGTCGTTGAAGATCTGGTGCTCTCTTTGCTTGTCTGCCAGTTAAACTCCGCATTTTCTAGCAGCGATGAAGCTCTCCATATTGTTATTTCTCGTTCTATCTAATTTTGCTTTTGGGCTTGTCTCGTGGGAGACGACCCAGGTTACACAGAAGATTAGTCCGTTGGCGAAATCAGCTGAAGCTGTGTTTCGATTTGAAAATATTGGCGGTGAACCAGTTACTATTACCGAGATCAAGTCGAGTTGTGGCTGTACGACCGCTGCGTTGGATAAAAAGACTTACGAGCCTGGCGAGTCGGGCGAAATCGTGGCTTCACTGAATGTGGGGAATCGGCAAGGTATGCAGCGAAAGTCGATCCGGGTGAAAACTGACGACGGGGAGACAACAACGCTCATGATGCGGACTTTGATCCCCACAGTGCTAGACATAAAACCGGGCTTTGTGTTTTGGAAACAGGGAGAGGATCCGGATATGAAGTCGATTGATTTGAAGGTCGGCTCGGGAATTGATGAGGCTGTGGAGATCGTTTCTGTTACGCCAGATAATGAGGCCGTGCAGGGACAGCTCGAGGAGATCGGGCAGGGCCATTTTCGTTTGAATTTATTTACGACTTCAACCGACCGTCCCATTCGCACGCGTTTTAAAGTCTCGACTAATTATCCCAAAGAGAAGCCGCGGTCTTTTTACGTCTACGGCTATGTGAAGTGAGTATGTGGGGAGATAAGACGGATGAGTCTTAGGAAGTGGATTTTGATAGGAGTCTTGGTTTGTGGGATTGCGGGAGTGAATTTTGCACTGAATCCGCACGTGGCCCCTTGGAGTGATGATGTGCTGGGGGACAATGAGGTCAGCGCTGCTGAATTGAGTCAGGCTTTGGATGAATGGCTGATGCTGGATGCGCGGAGTGAGGGGGATTTTATTCAAGATCATATTCCTGGGGCGCTTTTATTGAATGAGGACGACTGGGAGGCATTATTGCCTGAAGTGTTCGACGCCTGGGCGCCGGGACAGCGCGTCGTTGTATATTGTGGAAGTGAGGCTTGTCAGGCGAGTGAGCAGGTAGCTGTGCGGCTGCGCGAGGAGGTGGGTTTTGATGATGTAATGGTACTCAAAGGAGGCTGGGACGCATGGTTGGAGCTCGGCGATTAGTGTTACTGCTCTTGTGCTTGGGTTTGTCCGGGCTGTTCCTCTATGCGGGTGTGCTCAAGTTATTGCGCCCGGATCAGATGTTGACGGATATCCTGAGCTATCAACTGGTGCCGTATCGGGTAGCTTGGTTTGCAGCTTTGGTCTTGCCCGCAGTGGAGATTATCACAGCGGTTGCGCTGTGGATTGGTTCACTGCGACGCGAGGCGGTGTGTATGATCTGGGTGATGATGGCTGTCTTCGTCGTGGCTCTGGCGTTGGCCTGGGGCCGGGGCCTCGACATTTCCTGTGGTTGTTTTGGAAAAAGTGAAACTGAGGCGAATTATCCGTGGCTTATCGGGCGGGATGTCCTCATCGCCTTAACTGCTGGTGGCGTTTACCTTTTGGACAGAAACAAGATCCAGGGATGAAAATATGGGACAGTGTTTATTGGCTGGGCGGTTCGCCCTGTAGTTGGCAAGAGCAGCGTAGCCGAATTAATCATCCGAGGGCCTGAGTTTTATTTCTGCAAAGGTCACCGGGACTACCCTCGCTATCTGAAGGAATATGTCATCCAGCTGATCTTGAAAGCGCCGGAGTCTTTGAAGTAGAGTTGAACTTCGATTCGGAGCGCGAAAAACACTTTTGGTGATCCGCCGATACATAACCGGGTTAAATAATCGAAAAGAGCCAATGGACTACCCAAAGGCCCTCGAAAGCAACCTGCCTGTTGGCACAGGCATAGTCGAAAGTGCGCATAGGCATGGCTTGGCTCACAGCAAACGCAGATGCCTTAATCTCAGCTAGAGTCTACCGGGCCACCTACATCGAAAGTCAAGAATGTCTCAAAGAGGCCGCATGACTCCAAGCACTTCTGGTCACCCCTTTTGTCAGGTCATCGCCCTCTTTTAGTTGACAGATCGTCTCCCTTATAACTTTTTCCTGGTCTCGT
Source organism: Opitutales bacterium (assembly GCA_013215165.1). Taxonomy (NCBI): domain Bacteria; kingdom Pseudomonadati; phylum Verrucomicrobiota; class Opitutia; order Opitutales; species Opitutales bacterium. The sequence continues at coordinate 5,824 of JABSRG010000012.1, forward strand.
TGCTCGGGTGGTGAAATTGGCAGACACGCCAGATTTAGGATCTGGTGCCGCAAGGCGTGCGGGTTCGACCCCCGCCCCGAGTACCAAATTTCTCTTCATTCATCCCATTTTCCTCTAACCCACACTCTAGTTCCCTGGAGACCTTTCCGTTTATGATTTCGCGGATCTCTAACGTTTTACAGACCCTCTTTAACCCGTCCCTCGCTGTGTGCATGGCGTTTTTCTTGTCAGGCACCTTCGGTTTCTTGTGGGCGCAAGATCCCTCTTCATTAGCGACCAGTCAACTCCAAGAGGTGACAGTTGACCTGGTTCGAGACGGGGATCTGATCGATGCGATTCCTTTTCTTGAGGAGATCGTTTTGCGCGTAGAGGAGCTTCCCGAGAATCAACAGGATGCCCTTGAAGATACCTATTATTATCTCTCGATAGCCTACCTCCAAAGCTATGCGCGCAGCCGCAATTCGACTTGGCTAAACAAAACGGTGGAGATCACCGACAGCTATCTAAAAAAGTATCTTAACGGGCGTGAATTGCCGAATGTGTTGGCCAATCGAGCCGATGCGCTTCGCGCTCAGGCTAAGTGGTCTGAGGCGGCGGCTATTCTCAAGCGTGCACTCCGACCTCCCTCCGTAGAGTATATGAAAAGCTCGGTCCGCGTCGATGTGGTGGAGAAGCTCGCTCAAGCTTATTATATTTTAGAGGACTGGGAAATGGGTATCCCTTGGTTCAGCGAGTTGTTTACTTACAAAGACTTCCCTGAAAAGGTCGCGCTCGCAGCTGCAGCCTTGGTTGAGAGCTATATCAATGCTGGTAGATTTGAAGAGGTCTTGGAGCTAGTTCCAGTACTCGCCTCAAACTCAGACGCTCGCTACAACATCCGGCTTAATGTAAAGCTGATTGAGGGCGGCGATGCGCTTTCCAAGAACAAACGGTTCGCTGAGGCAGCGTTGATGTATTATCTGACGTTGACTCGGGCAGAGCTGATGCAGCACCACCAGGCCCAGCTCGAATCGATAAATGCACGTATTGAATTTATCGAGGAAACAGGTCTAGGCGCTGGGGGCTTAGACGAACTGAGTATGCAGCAGCGCCTGGCGCAGATCCAGGTGGAGCAATTGGAAAAGATTCCGGATTATACTCCTGACCTTGAGTGGCGAAAAGCGCGCATGTTTCAGCAGACTGGTCGAGACTTCGAGGCATTCTGGGCTTTTTATCGTCTCTATCAAAACTACCCGGAAAAAACCGATCAGCTAGAGAACTACATTTACGCAGCCTTCGTTCAGGCTGAGAAGTCAGCGCTCTACGACTACGCCATCGAGTTGGGGGAGCAATACATCCTGAATCAAGGTTTCCAGCAGTTCACAAAAGTGGTGACGTTTAAGCTGGCCGAGGTTTACAAAAAATCGGGTGAGCTGGCACGGTTTGAGAGCCTTGCGACTCGATTTATCATTGAGTACCCGAATGATGACTTCGCTGGAGCCATGGTTTATCTCATGGCCGACAGCTGGTTCCAAGCAGCCCAACTTCAGCTCGTTATTGATCGATTCACCGAATTGATCGCGAGCTTTGACTCAGCAAAAGTTTTAGACGGCCTCTATTACTGGGTGGGATTGGCCGCGATTTTCCAAGAAGACTACGAATTAGCGAAACGTTCCTTCACGCAGCTGGTGGATCAATACACCTACAGCAGTTACCTTGAAGATGCGCAATTTCGCCTGGGTGTGATAGAGTTTGCTACAGACAATTTCGAGGCGGCCAAAGTATTGTTCCGCAGTTTTGTGCGGTCGTATCCGAATAGTGTTTTGCGTGGAGAGGCCCATTTGTTCCTCGGGGACGTTCTCGCTGCAGATGCCCAGGTTTACGAGGCGGTCGAGAATTACAGCGAAGTTCCAAATTTTACCGAGGAGATGGATTTCATCGATCACGCTTATTTTCAAGCAGCAGCGCTCTGGGAGGAGAATGATCGCTTCGACGAGAAAGAGGCATTGTTGCGTGAATATGCGCTGAAATATCCTTCGAGTCCTAACCTCTCAAAAGCTATTTTTATGCTTGGCCAGTCCATGGAGGGTCAGGGCAGACCAGTGGAGGCATTAAGTGAATACGAGCAGGCAATCCGAAATTTTGGACATGTTGCTACGAGTTATGGGGTAGATCAGATCATAAGAGCCTATCCAACCCGATACTGGAGCCACAAGAACCGCTTCACTGCCACGGTGAATTTTCTCAATAGACTCTTGGACGACGACGCCTTTCGTTCGGAGATCCTAACGGATCGACGTTCTTTATTTGATTACCTGGGTGAGCACCCCGATGTGGACATTGAGGTGCGCGAGTTGGTCATGCGTGATGCTCGTTTTAGGACAGATCTAGAAGATCAGGGTGCCTATCCGGGTGAAGTTCTACAGACCTTCCAAACTAAGTTGGCCAGTTTGCCAGCAGGGACTCCTTCCGAGATATTCAATAATTTGAAAGAAGTCGCGCGGTCTGAGTCGAACCGCACACTCGAGCTGCGTATGATGATGGCCATCGATGAGCAAGGCGAGCCGATGGATCCCCTGAGGTCCTTCAAAGAAACAGATCTTGATGTGGCGTCTCCTACGTCACTCGTTTGGCTCGCTGGGAAGATCCGCGAAAGTGGTGACCTGAGTCTTGAGATCTATGCTCGGCGCGCGCTCGAAAAGGTCATTTCAGACTACCGTAATGATGAAGAAGCCTTTTTTCAGGCACTTTACGAGTTTGGGCGTATGGAAGCGGATTTCGGTAACTACGCCGCGGCCATTGGTTACTTGAGTGAGGCGCGTAATCGTTTTCCCACAAACGATCTGATCGGCGAGCTGGTCATATATTTGGGAGATGTTCATGTGCTTGCTGGCCAGTATGATGAGGCGATTGCTGGGTATGAGTCGATCCTCCGCGACCGTGAGATGCGCGGAGAACGTTGGGCAGAAGCGCAATTTAAAATTGGAATGACTTTCTTTAACCAAGGGTTGTATCGCGAGGCTCATGGCTATTTCGAGCGCGTTTTTGTCGCTTTTAGCGTTTACAAGGAATGGGCTGCGCGGGCTTATCTCAGGGATGCTGAATCCCTGATCAGTATGGGCGCGGCTGAAGATGCAGGGCGCACTTTGCGCGAGGCGATCCGCTTTGCTGGCCTTGAAAAAACGGAAGTGTTCCCTGAGCTTCAAGACCTTTACCAATCCTTGATCCAATAGTGTTCGATTTACCCCGCATTAGATGAGAATTTTACCCCAAACTATCCTGCTCGCATCTGTCTTTTTCATGGCATCCCTCTCGGGCCAGAGCAACGCGTGGGATGGCCTCATAAATCGATCAGTCGATGTGAAGTTCTGTAAGTCTGACGACATAAATTATCGAACTTTTGAGTTGGTCGATTTCCAAGAGCGCCGAGTATTGCTTCGATTTCCTGGTGATCGCAACGGAGGTATGATCGGATTCCCCCTAGTTGAGTTTCAGCAGGGATCGCTCTTCATCCGGGTCGAACCAGAGGGGAATTTGGAAGCAGGTCTGGATATCATCGCTGTGAATGGAGACATGGGTACGGTCATCCCCCTAATGCGCCCCACGGTATGGCCTCTAATAAAGTTTATGGCCTTACCTCGTAGTTCGACAAATTTCCATACCCTCGTTGAGGCTTATTTTAAGGCACTGATCGCAGAAGGGCTCGTAGATGAGGCCTTCGCCATTGTGAACGAATTTGATTTCAACCAAATCGATGTTGCGCTTTTTCGAAATGTTATGGGAGTCGTGGACCTCCTCCTTGAAAAAGGTCGCGAAGAGGACGCGGGACGCCTTTTGGCTCGTTTGCCTCTAGAAAATCCCGCACTTGGCCTCCAGGAGGTTGCCATGCAAATCGGTGACCGCCTGCGAATGGGTGGGTTTTTTGGTCAGGCCATCGGAATTTACGAGAGGATCTATACTTTGCCTGAAACGCGTTTTCGTGAAAAGTGCCTCCTTTGGATCTCCTATTGTTACATGGAAGAGGGAAATTTCGATTCCGCTAAAATTTTCTTAGGCCTCGTTGGCAACATCGATCGGCGTCTTCCCGAATATTCGCTCATGAAGCTGGTCGAATCTAAGATATACTTCGAAGAAAATCAGTTTCGTGACGCCATGACCGCTGTGAGCCAGGGCATTGTTTTCTCCCGCCTGGGCCTGGAATGGAGTGAAGAACTGATGTTTACATCGGCGAAAGCATACGAGGCGGTAGAACGGCCCTGGGTCGCGGAGAAAATTTACGAAGAGCTGATCCTTTTTTATCCGAGTTCATCTTGGAGCGATCAAGCGCGCCGCCGTTTACAGGAGCTTGAAACTCGTGATCGTAGCAACGATCCCGTTCTGGTTCCTGAAGAAAACTCAGAAGCTTAACTTTTTACCTATTCAAATTAAACGAAGTCCGTAATCCCCTAAATGAAATCCCCGAAATTCAAATACCTTAGCCTCATCATTACGCTGTTCTTGGGCAGCATGACTTACGTTGTCGCGCAAGACGCACCAGAGGCCGAGCCGATTGCTGAAGAGAATGCCGAAACCGAGATTATCGACCTACTGAAAAAGGGAGGAAATACCATGTATGTCCTTGGTTTCCTTTCAGTGGTAGGGACGGCGTTGGTGATCTATAACCTTATTGCCATACGCAGTGCTCCATTTCTTGCCACAAAGCAGGTTGAAGAAATAGGCACCATGGTGGAGAGCTTGGATATCGAAGGCGCGAAAGCATTGTGCGAGGAAAACAGTTCTCCGGTAGTCAATATCATCGGAGCAGGCTTGGAGCGAATTCAAGATGGTGAGATCGACCAAGCATCGATGGAGAAAGCCGTGAGCGACGCTTCAGTTGAGGAGCTTTCTGGGGCTTTTGTTTTCATTAACTACCTTTCGGTTATCGGCGCGATCGCTCCCATGGTCGGACTGTTGGGAACTGTCTCTGGTATGATCAAAGCGTTCCGCGCTATTTCAACGGTAGGTATGGGCGATCCGGCGGTGCTTGCTGATAATATTTCTGAGGCCTTGATCACCACCGCATCTGGGCTGATCGTCGCGATTCCAGCACTCGTCGCCTACTACTATTTTAAAAACCGCTATGGAAAGATCACTTCCTCGGTGAATCGCGTCGTCGGTGATGTGTTTTTCAAACTCAACTTGGCCGTTCGTCGCGCACACGCCTAGACATTGAGGCGCCTAGATATGGAAACTTGGCAACCTCCGCAAGAAGACGATTCACCCGATCTCACTCCGATGATCGACGTGGTGTTCCTGTTGATCGTTTTCTTTATGACGGTCGCGGTCATTATCACCTCAGATAAGGTCGAAGTAGATTTGCCGATCGCTGAGGAGGCGATCGTCCCAGAAGAAGTCAACGATCGTGCGACATTCACGATCGATGAGACAGGAAAGCTATATGCAGGGCCCGTTTTGATTGATGAGGTGCAGTTCGCGGAAATCGTTTCCGAAAGAGTCGCTGATACGCCCGATTTCAAAGTCTATCTTCGAGCAGATGCGAATACACCCCATCGGTTCGTTCGCGATGTCATGAACCTCAGTGCCGAGAACGGCGCATTTAACATCGTTTTTGGGACATTCCAGACTGCCAATTAATCTCCATGGCTAAACTACCTTCTCAGCTCACCCAAGAGGATAAGCCGGACCTGACGCCGATGATCGACGTTGTCTTCCTGCTGTTGATTTACTTCATGGTAACTGCCCAGCTTATCAAGGAAGAGACCGACCTGGGCTTTCAGCTCCCAGCCGATACGCCACCTGTAGAAAATCCTGAACACATCCCTTCCGAGCACATTGTCGACATCCTCTATGATGGGCAGCTCTTGCTGAACGGAGCTCCCAAGGACGATCCGGTCGACCCAATTATTCCCGAATTTCGTCGGACTCTACAGCGTATTGCTGCTTCAGATAAGCGGATGGGCATTGAAACGGTCATCACAATTCAAGCCGACCCCGAATCGCCGCACCAACGTTCCATCGACGTCCTCAACGCATGTGCTGAGGCCGAGTTGAAAATGGTCTCATTTGGCACAGGCAGTTAATTTAGATATATTCATCCATGGCAGATATAGTAAAAAAGCTCTTGCACACGCGAATGCGCGTGAGCGATTTAGATGGCACAGTAGATTTCTATACCAAGATTCTTGGGCTTGAAGAGGTTGATAGAAAAGAGTCCCCGCGCGGATCGAAATTGGTTTTCTTGCGGACTCCAAATTCGGATGAACTGATAGAAATCACTTACTACCCTGGAAGTGGCGAGGTGGAGGTGCAAGAAGACCTGATGCATCTGGCGTTTGAAGTCGAGAGCATGGATGCTTTTGCAAAACATTTACAGTCTCATGGCGTTTCATTTTCTGACGGCCCAACTGAGAGTAGTTCGGGCTCCACATTCGCTTTCATTGATGCACCTGAGGGCTACGAGATCGAGTTGATCGAAAGCCCGAAACAGCGATAGTCTAACACCTATTTTAGTTCTTAAAGGCACCCGACTGATTACTCCCTATGGCCAAAAAGAAGAAAAAGAAAAATGCTCAGCTGGGCGCTGCGCTGACTGTTGCGGGCATTATCCATGCCGTCGTACTGGTTGCAGTCGGCGGCTATACCGTTTACAAATACGTTCAACCGACCGAGCCGAAATTTGAAGCACCTCCTCCGATGAAGCCACTCGAGCCGAGAAAGCTTGAGTATAAGATGAAGACACAAGACCGGCAGAAGCAGTCGGCTAAACCTCGACAGAGGCGCATCGAGGTGAAATCGCTCAATAGCGTTAATCTGCCTAATATTCAGATATCCGCCCCTAACATCGGAGCGGCGGTAGACGTCGGTGTCGGAGTAGCAGATATCGGCGTGGGCTCCTTTAGTGGATCGGGCCTACGGATGGGAGTTAGCGCAGTCGACTTTTTCGGCGTCAAATCCAAGGGCGAGCGCATCGTAATCATTGTAGATATTGCCCGAAGCATGCTCGATCCGGAACGGGGGGATATTCCTGGTTTTATGCGCGTAAAACGTGAAGTAGGTGAAGTGATTCAAGGACTCAATTCAGCCACGTTGTTCAATCTCATGGTATTTGCTCGAGGCGTTGATGTGATGAGTGAGAGTTTGGTCGTTGCTACTGAGGCAAATAAGCAGCGCGCCATCGATTTTTTTAAACCCTATTGGGATGCCGACGGTGGATTTATCACAGGGCAGCGAGGCGTTTATCTGCGTAATTATTATCCCGACCTTGGCGACGTGCCTGTGCTTGGAGCGGCTGAAAAAAATGTGAGAGTCGGTGGAGGGTCCAGGATGGATCTGGCTCTTTTGGCTTCATTTGAGCAAAAAGCAGACGCGGTTTTTATGATAACGGATGGAACGCCATCGATTACCCGAGATTTGATGGGAAATGAAATCCGGGATTACGAGAAGGCTCTTGCTGAGTTTGAAAAAGGCAAAGCGAAGTTTTCTGATAAGGAGATTGAAAAGTATGAAAAGGAACTTGCCGAATGGTACAAGAAGGACAAAAAATTTCGTAAAAGACAGAAGGAGGAGCGTGCAACGAAGGGCTTAGGTGAAGTGATCTCGGGTGGTGGAAGCCGAGCAAAAGGTCTTCCAAAGCCGCCCTGGGGCAACGGTCCAAAGGCCTGGAAGAGAATCGAGGGGGACGATTTCTTCGTCAATTGGATGGAAGAGCGTGCTGAAGCTATTTACGGCGGACGGAGTAAACGACCGACTCTCAACATTATTGGTTACTCGGTAGATGAAGATGTGGAGCGCTTTCTAAAGTCGTTGCAGCGTCCTTTCCCGAGCAGTGTCTATCGTACTATCGGTGATCCAAAAAAGGGGAATGACGACGTTTAGAGGGGCTTTCTTCAGGACGCGTTGGAACAGGGGCCTAGGTGGCTGATATTAAACTCAGATTCCCTGGTAGAGTTATGGCGACTTAGCTGGCTTGACTTGAACTTTGGCCTGCCCGTGGCAACCGCTTTCGAGATCACACTAGAGGACATAAGTCCGCCCCCAATTCTAGTTACATCCTGTCAGACTAAGACATAGATTTATCTTTGTATGCCGGATCATGTGCTCTAGATGTGGACTGTATGATTCGGCTTTTGCTTATATGCTTCGTTCTTTTCTCAGGAGCGCTTGCCGCCTTCGGGCAGGATTTGTTTCCAAGTCAACCCTTACAAGTGGCGGTAACTCAATCTCCTCCATTTTCTTTCCAGGATGATTCGGGTGCATGGACGGGTGTCTCTGTCAGCCTCTGGGAAGCGATCGCTGAGAGTGCGGGTGTCGAATATAATTATATTGAGGTCTCTCTGGAGGAAATGCTTACGGGTCTGGATAGCGGAGAGATTGACTTGGCTACGGCTGCTCTATCTGTGACTGCTGAGCGCGAAGAAATAATTGATTTCTCTCACGCATTTTTCCGTTCCGGAGTTTCCGTAGCAGCGCCGGTGAAAAGCTCGTTATGGGCTTCTGTGGCCCAGCAGGTTTTTTCCATGCAAGCACTGCGCGCTGTAGGTTCGCTTTCTTTGGTTCTATCTCTGGTGGGTTTGGCAATGTGGCTGGTAGAGCGGAGTCGTAATGCTGAGCAGTTTGGCGGGCCATGGTGGCAGGGATTAGGAAACGGCTTTTGGTGGTCGGCAGTCACGATGACTACCGTAGGCTACGGCGATAAGGCTCCCACCACACTACTGGGAAGGCTTGTTGGTCTTGTTTGGATGTTTGCCTCGATCATTCTCATTTCTGGCTTCACTGCAGCCATAGCGACGGCATTTACGATTAGCTCGCTGACTACATCAATTACCTCATTTGATGATTTGTATGGCAAAAAGATCGGTGTAGTCATTGGTAGTCTGGCAGAGAGTTATGTGCGTGAGCGCGGCTTTTCGACAGTTGGTTTTATTGGTACCGAGGAAGGCTTATCCGCAATTGTCACTGAGAGTATTGATGCTTTCGTAAACGACGATGCGGTGCTCAAACACTTCATCCAAGAACACTATGCTGGACAGCTCACTACTATCGATGAAACTAGGAATGATGCATTCATTGCTTTTGGCTTCCCACAGGATGCTGAGTGGCAGGAGCAGGTAAACCTTGGGCTGTTGAAAGTCACCCAATCTGAGGAGTGGCTTAACATTCGTCGCCGCTTTCTGGGTGCGCACGAGGACTGAGAGTATTGAGCATGCATATTGATTTAGCACTGTCCGATTGGGACAACTACGCTCTTCTCGACACGGGCAATAGAGAGAAGTTGGAACGATTTGGAGAGTATATCTTAGTCAGGAGTGAGCCCAAAGCTTGGTGGAAACCCTCTCTTCCAAAAAAGAATTGGGAGGCAGCACATGCCCGATTCGACGAAGACACGAACAAATGGTTGCGTAAGAAAGGATGCCCTGCCTCTTGGTGGATTTCCTACCGAGGCGTGCGGTTTGAGGTAAAACTCACCGGAGGCTCCAAGCACGTGGGCGTGTTTCCAGAACAGGCTCCGCATTGGGACTTTATCCATCAGCAGATAGCCTCGGGCCATGTGAAATCGGTACTCAACCTGTTTGGGTACACAGGTGCTGCGAGCTTAATCGCTGCGAAATCGGGGGCCCAGGTGACGCACTGCGATGCTTCGAAACCGGTAATAGCGTGGGGTAGGAGTAATCAGGAGGCCTCCGGTATGGGAGACCTACCTGTGCGTTGGATTTTGGATGACGCACTAAAGTTTGTTCAACGCGAGGTGCGCCGAGGCCGTCAATACGATGCCGTTCTCCTAGATCCACCCTCGTTCGGACGGGGTCCTAAAAACGAGCTTTGGAAGGTAGAGCAGGGAATCATTGAGTTGTTAGAAACTTGCCGTCAAGTGATGGGGCCATCGCCAAAGATGATGCTCTTAACTATGTATAACTTAGAGGCATCTTCGCTGATGCTGCATCATCTTTTGGCACGCCTGTTTGGCCAGCGTAAGGGCTCTATTGAGGTCGGTGAGCTGGTGTTGAAGCAAAGCAGCGATGGTCTACTCTTGCCCTTGTCTCTGTATGGGCGTTGGACGGCAGATCCATGAACCTGGATTATACGATCTATTGCATAATCTGGGTTGCATAACGGTTTTTTAGTGCACCTGCGCGCTAAAAAATAAAAAAGGCCACGACCGGGGGGATCGTGACCTTTTTTGGTGTGCAGAGGAGGGAGGAAATTATTGCTTATGGGCTTGGATGTTGAGGACGATGTCGACTTCGTTACCGACCACACCTTGACCGTAAGTGATACCGAAATCACGGCGGTCGATTGTTGCGGAAGCCTCCCAGCCTGAGATGATTTTTCCACCACGGCCTTCACCTGTTCCGAGGAACTCTGTCTCCAGCACGACTTCTTTTGTGGTATTTAGGAGGGTAAGGTTGCCAGTGATTTTGAATGTGCTGTCGCCTGTTGCTTCCCAACTGGTGGATTCAAAAGTAGCCTCGGGAAATTCGGGAGTATTGAAGAAATCAGCATTTTGGAGGTGCTCGTCGCGATCTTCGTTATTGGTGTCAACAGAAGTCGGTTTGATGGTCGCTACTGCCTTCGATTTGTCGATGTGCTCACCATCAAAATGAATTTCCCCTTCGAATTCGCCGAAAGAACCGGGGACTTTGTTAAAAAAGTGGCGGATCTTGAAGGTAACGCCGGAGTGAACGGTATCGATTTTCCATACAGGAAGCTTTTCCCCATGACCTGCGGCATGAAGGCTAAAAGCTGTGGTGAGTGTGCTGAGTGCAAGGAATGATATCAGTTTTTTCATAGTGTGGTTGATGAAGTTTAGAAACTATTGGGTAATGATCGATAGCAACTAACTGGCTTAAAAAACGTCACGTAAGACTTCTTTTTTACCTTCGTTCGCAAGCATGAAGAGTCGCCCTTCATCTTCCCACACGCGATAGTTGCGATTCCGGTCCGAGTGGTAAAATGGCATCTGAGTTCGCATCTCAGCATCGAGTGCAACGGGATCTGCGGTGTAGAGGTGGACCATGCCTTTTTCGGTATAAAAGCAGATCATACTAATAGACTCGCCATCGAATGAAGTCTGTAGGCAGCCCATGGTCGGCGCGCCGTTCAAGTATTTGGGAAGATCCGTCATTTTGGGATGCGGGGCACCCTGAGTATCTAGATAAGAGACTAGCGTTGCTGCGTCATTGGAGTTTTTGTCAAAACCCGAGAATGCAGTGTAATGATCGGTCAGATAGCTGAGTAGCGCCGGGGTATGAGCAGCGGCGACTCGATTTGAGGCTGTTCCAGGTTGAGGGGCCCAGCGCATCAGGCTTCCGACAGCAAGGATGACTACCATGGCTGCAGCAAGCCCGAGCCATTTGTTAGCGGCCCAGAAACTACGTTGGGTCGTATCTACTTTATTCAGTGCCGCAGTTTCTGCTCTATGAGTGGCGCCAGCACGCATCCCGGCAAGTATGGTTACACGTAGATCTGCGGGAGGTTCGATGCTTTGCACTTTGCTTTGAAAGAGCTGATCAAAGGCTACTTCTGATCGGTGCCATGCGCGCAGCTCATCGCTTTGCTTGAGCATTGCGAGTGCGTCGACGAACACGGGATCATCATGATCTTCGTCGCCGGGGCGATAGGATTGGAGAATGAACTTGGCTTCTTCGATGTTCATGGGGAATGGGGATTATGCCGTTTCGGCGCGGGGTTCTGCTAGGATCGCTTTGAGCTGGTTTTTTCCTCGGGATATACGGGACATTACCGTGCCGATCGGAACGGCTAAGATTTCAGCGATTTCTTTGTAGGAATTATTTTTAAGGTAGAAGAGCATCAGCGGTGTTCGGTAGACGTCGTCGACCTCTTGAAGAGCTTCGACTGCGGTGTTGCCGTCTACTGCGCGGAGCACTTCCGGCTGTGTGGCAGGGGCTGTGCGTTCGAGCACGTCATCTTCAGTATTTTCCATGCGATCGTCCTTTCGCTTGGTGCGTAGAAACTCTCGATAGAGCGTGGTAAAGAGCCAAGATTTGACCTTGGATTTATCCCTGAGCTGGTCGCCTTTTTCTGCGTAGATGTAGAAGGTCTGCTGTGTCAGGTCTCCGGCTCCGTCTTCGGATTTTGCTAAGCTGTATCCGAAGCGATAAAGCGGAGCATAGAATTCGTTTACTATCTCGTCGAAAGTCACTTTGTAAAAGAAATTGGGTTTTCTGAGAACATGGAGTGGTAGTCTTAGAGGCTTATTCCCGATCCCATTTAGAAAAGCATATTTTCACTGTAGTGCATTCTAAGCAAACTTGGTCGCTTGTGGGCGGCGCTTTGTGGCCACTAGCCCAAATTACTGCCGAAACCTAAATAATCAGCATCGCATCACCATAACTGAAGAAGCGATATTTCTTGGAAATGGCTTCGGCGTAGATTGTCTTTAACCAATCTACACCGTCGATGCTTTGAGGGGTGAGAAAGGCCGCCACCAGACCAAATAGTGTTGAGCGCGGGAGGTGAAAATTTGTGATGAGTTGGTCGACACCCAGATAGTTAAAAGGGGGAATGATAAATAAATCAGCGTCTCGAGAAAAAGAGCCCTCAGCCAAATCTGCGGGAGCATGCCTCAGAGCGTCCTCGACGGTGCGCACGCTAGTTGTGCCGATGGCAAGGCGCTTGCCTGTGCTATTCCGAAGAGCCGCGATGGTAGAGCCTTCGATCCAATAGCGTTCACGGTGGATCTTGTGATCTTCAATATTTTCCGATTTTACCGGTCGGAAGGTGCCCAGCCCAACTCTCAATGTGAGGTCGTGGAATCTGTGGCCCGCAGATGAGAGGGCATCATTGATTTCCTGGGTAAAATGAAGTCCGGCAGTTGGAGCAGCTGCAGCGATTTTCTTGTTTGGGTCCGCATATGTTGTCTGGTAGCGCGTATCGTCATCAGCTTCAGGTCCCTCTCGCTGAATGTAAGGGGGGAGTGGCAACTCTCCGCAGGTGTCGGCGATGGCGACCACGTCATTTAAGCCTTGAGGATAAAAGTGCACCCAGGCTGTTCCTGATTCGTCGGACTTCTCCAATACTTCTGCCGTGTAGACACCTTCTTGCCTAAATCGAGTTCCGGGAGGGAGTTTGCGGCCCGGTTTGAGAAGGCATTCCCATACAAGAGGAGCGTCATCCTTGGGCTCGAGCAACACGCACTCTACCTTGCCACCCGTTTCACGCTTACCATAGATCCGTGCGCGGAGGACAGTGGCATTGTTACGGAAGATCTGGAGATTCGACGGGCCGAGAATCTGGGGAAGTTCTGAGAAGGCGTGGTGGGAAATCCTTTGAGAGCTGCGATCGACTACCAAAAGTTTCGATTGATCGCGTTGAGCTGCGGGCTTTTGCGCGATCAGTTCGTCGGGTAGAGCGAAATCATAGGCGTCCGTCTTCATCTAAATCAGGCGAAGAAGATGGCGATCGCGGTGATGTTATCTGGACCGCCGCGAATGTTTCCTTCCTCGATCAGAGAACGGATCAGGGGCTCTGGCTTAGTTGCTTCGGCGAGAGAATCTTCAATTTCGGCAATTTCGAACACTTTGTCGACGCCATCACTGCACAGGAACAGGCGATCTCCTTCGTTGATTGCTTGATGCCCGAGATCGACTTCGACTTGCTCTTTCTGACCCAGGCATCGAGTCAGCGTATGGGCGAAATATTCTGGAATGAATGTCTCTTCACCAGGACGAAGCGAGTCGCGCACTTCTTGAGCCATCGTGTGATCTTTAGTTAATTTTCGCAGGGCTCCGCGTCGATAGAGGTAGAGCGATGTATCTCCCACATGTGCGAAGATGATGTCTTTTTCGCGAACCATCATGGTGGTCAGGGTGGTGCCGATACCCACTTCCTCGCTGACTTTGTTTCCTTCGCGATAGACAGCAGAGTTTGCCGAACGCACAGCTTGATGCATATCCAAGAGAGACTCGATTCGTTTACCTTTGGCGTCTTCCAAGATAGATGCGACCGCTGTCTGACTCGCTAAGTCTCCTCCGGGCAGGCCACCGAGTCCGTCCGCCACTGCAAATACCTTGAGATTTGCATCGAGCAAAAAAGCGTCATCGTTCTTTTGTCTGCTGCGTCCGATATCTGTGAGTCCGAATGCGGTGAACTGCATAAACAATTAAGCTACAGCGCCTTGGGATATCAGCAAGGATAAGTGCCGTGATAAGTGTTTCTCGAAAGTCGCTTGCATCAGCCAGGAGGCCAAGTCATGGGTCTTCCTCCGAGCACGTGCACATGCAGGTGGGGCACGGTCTCACCTGCGTCGGGTCCGTTATTGATCACCGTGCGAAAGCCGTTTTCTAGCCCGAGCTCGCGTGCCACGTTTCCAGCTGTCAGGAGTAAGTGGCCCAAGGTGGCTTGGTCTTCAACCGTCGCGGCCCCGACTCGTGGGATGGGTTTACGCGGAACAACCAATATGTGGGTTGGTGCTTGGGGGGCGATATCATGAAAGGCGATGCATACATCGTCCTCATAAACGAGTTTCGCCGGAATCTCTTTGTCGGCGATTTTCTGGAAAAGGGTTTTGTCAGCCATAAGGTCTAAACAAACAGAATGTTTAGTTTGGTGCTATGGGTTTTATAGCACAGGGCAAGCTCTTCGACATAGCTCACTGCCTGTTGATAGCGCTCTTTCTTTGATTTCGTAAAATAGCGACCTTGTGGGCAAATCGCCTCTTTAAGACCGACAACAATGAGCGTCGCATCAAGATATCCGGCGATTTGCTTGAGTTGGCTGACGATATGATAGCGAATCCAGAGAGGGTCGTAGGGCCGATCACGCATGTCCCAGACCGCCACACCGTGGTGCTGACTCTGGCTTTCTAAGTGCAGATCGATCAACTTGCGCACTTCTACGTCAAAGGGACGCTCTTCTCTTTTTAGTCCCAGACCGGGGCGATCTTGAGCATATCGCAGAGCCGCCGATATCTGCTCAGCGTTGTAATTGTCGCCTCCGCTAGCGGCCGTGAAAAGGGAGTGGATGGTGGAAAGCTTCTCGAGATCTTGTGACGCATTCATGACGGCGCATAAGTTTGGGCATTTTCGTTTCTAGTTGTTCCGAATCAGCCTCGGATCAATCGAGGGCTAGGTGTGAAGCTGAGAAATCTCCCGCTCTAAGTCGGTTATCTCTCGGAAATCTTTGTATACAATAGCGAAACGGACATATGCAATCTTATCTATCCGCTTCAGGTAAGTCATGATCTTCTCAGCGATGGCCTTACTTGGGATCTCGAGAACAAACTCATTGTGAAGCTGCTCCGTAATCTCAGCGACCATCAGGTCGATTTGCTCAGCATCGACTTGAGTCTTCTCCGTCGCCTTCATGATGGAGGCGCGGAGTTTATCCGTTGAGAAGTCTTGGCTGGTTCGGTCGCTTTTGCGGACTGGCAAATCCTGGGCCTCGATGGCCTCGAGCGTTGAAAAGCGGTGGTCACAATTCAGGCATTGCCGACGCCGTTTGATGGTCAGGCCATTCTTAGCCATTCTGGAGTCGATGACCTTGTTCTCATTTTTGCCGCAGCGAGGACAACGCATGGTGAAGAGGTGCGGTAGTTTGAGCTAGAGAGACAAAAAATTCCGGAGCATTTGTTTCCCTTGCTCTGTAGCATAGGATTCCGGGTGAAACTGAAGCCCGTGTATGGGCATCGATTTATGTTGGACCGCCATGATGGTTCCGTCTTCAGACTCGGCCGTAATATCTAGACAATCTGGACAGCTGGGCCGTTCGATAATGAGCGAATGATAACGGGTAGCCGTTACCGGATCCGGAATGCCTGAGAATAGGCCTGTGCCCTGGTGGGAAATGGACGAGGTCTTTCCGTGCATAAGGCTTTTCGCGCGAATGATGTTTCCACCAAAATGGTGCCCAATGCTCTGGTGCCCCAGACAGATTCCAAGAATCGGGCGATGGCCGGCGAATTTGGCTATGATCTCTAGGCTTACCCCAGCCTCGATGGGGGAGCAAGGGCCAGGTGAGATGAGGATACGCTCGGGGTTGAGGTCCCAGGCTTGTTTAGCGGTAAGCGCGTCATTGCGCACGACTTTCTGCTCCACACCCATCTCTCCAAAGTATTGGACCAGGTTGTAGGTGAATGAATCGAAGTTATCGATGACGAGGAGCATAGCTTACAACTCCATGTTATATTGATCCTGTGCGCAATTCCGTAATCAGGATGCCCGATTTTGAGGAAGCAATTATTCTGACCTAGATTTTTAAACAAAAAAAAGCCCACCAGCGTTTTGCCGATGAGCTCTAAGAAATCTTTGTGAAGTGTCTTATGCCTTGCGCCGGCGGAAATATATGACACCCAAGCCAAGGATACTAGCAAACAGTGCGTAAGTAGATGGCTCAGGTATAGCTGTCGCAGTCACCTCAAAATTCCCAATTCGAAGGTCTTGGTTACCATCACCTGAATCGCCCATAATGCTATACTCATATATGAAACCGACAGCGTCCACCTGTGAGAACGTGATAGAAGAAGCGCCACTATAACTTCTAAATTCAGTAGTAAGCAGAGAATCTCCGGAAGACCCAAGGTTTACCCAAGTTTCAGCACTAAAATCTAAGCTTAATGTGTCTTCGCTGGTGACAGCTGTCGTGGATACATGGTAGTTGCCTCCATCGCGGACAAGGGCGCGCAAGTTTGCATTCGCTGATGAGCCGTCGAGTCGGACTATATCAATTTGGTAGGAGTCAAGACTAACGCCCCCAGCAGTTGATGAGAGCCAATTTTCTGATTCCACCACAAAAGCAGCACGCGTTGAGAAGAGGACTCCACCTGTATCGACGCGGTTTACGAATGTGTTGTTAGCCCCAGCACTTGAGTTCTGGAGAGTCCTTATTTCTGGAACACTAGGCAATGAAGTATCGGATGCATAACTACCTGAGGCACCACCGATCATAAGAGGAGCTGTCCCTGCGGGGCTATTTCCAACTCCAATGACAGTAGTTGAACTAAAGCCCGTATCAAACGTGGATACCCCAGAACCGACCGTCCACCCTCCTAACGGGTTATCATTAATGAAGAAAGAGCCGCTCCCATTGGGTTCCGTGTCGAAGTCGACAATCGTTGTTTGCGCGACGAGGGATACAGCCGATGCTGAAAGACAAAAGATTTTGGTGAGGTGATTCATATCATTTATTCGGTTTTAAACTGCCACGATACGTGAGATGACTTAACTATGGCGTGACTACCTAATGTTAATCAACACAGGCCAAATCGAACCAGTTCGATTTCCTGTGGACAAGGAGGCCGCGATTTCATAACTAAGATCATGAAACCAACAACGCCGCGCAGCACTAAGGCGGTAACTCTCGCTGACGTCGCTCAGGCTGCAGGGGTGTCTAAGTCGACCGCATCACTTGCCCTGCGGGACGATGCACGTGTTAAGTCGATCACAAAAGATCTCATACGCTCGGTAGCTGACAAATTGGGTTATGTCAGAGATCCGGCAATGAGTCGTTTCTCACGCTATCGCTGGGAGGGCAGTCGGCGATCGCGCGAAACAATTGTTTATTTAGCTCACTACCCAGATAAGAAAGAACGCTACCCTTGGCTTTTTCCTGCGGCTGATTCAATGGCCCGGGAACTAGGCTACACATTAGAGTATGTTGAATTGTCGGAATATCCCTCACCCAGCCGACTGAGTGACATGCTGTTCCATCGCGGCGTGCGCGGTGTATTCCTCGCACCGATTCTTCCGGGATCAGAAATCCCCGAGATGTCATGGTCGCGCTTCTCTGTTGTTGCTTCCGATGAGGGACACGCAGATCTGCCTTTTCACTCGGTGCGGCCAAATTATCGGAGCGCCTTGCGTCGTTGCTGGGAATATCTGTTAGCTCAAGGTTGCAAGCGCCCGGGCTTTGCTCTCTTGCAAGAAGACCTGAGTCCCAAGGTATCTACCCTCGCGGGAGAATTTCTCTTTCTCCAAGAACAGTTTCTACAGGCAGAAGAGATCGTTCCGGTTTTATATGGAAAGGACTTAGACAAAACTGACATAAAAGTTCGTTTGAACGATTGGATCAGGCTTTATGAGCCAGATGCCATCATCGGATTTAATGACGCCGTGTATTGGGCCCTTGAATCTCTCGACTGGAAACATCTCTCGACCCATAGAGCCTTTGCTTCTGTAATGAGCTCTGAGGGCATTAACTCAGTCAAAATAACGGGCACTAGCTTTCCACGTCACTTACTTGGAGGCTCAGCAATTAGGCTCCTTGATGGAATGATTCAAAATGGCGAACAGGGTATTCCAGAGTATCCAGCCAGGCATTTAGTAGCGCCCGAATGGATCAATGGTGCTACTGAATCTTAAAAATTCCTATCATGATGACGATGATACCTCGGCGGTTTGTCTGAATTTCTGTTACTTTGACAAAACCGAAATTTGGGCAGACTTATTCAAACCGTTGTGTGTTTGATGAGTTCATAAAAATATTCGCCAATCGCATCCACCTCCATGAAAGGAATACTGTTTATCCTCATAGCTTGGCTCTTGACGCTCTTAACCTGTTTGGAGGGTTCTGGAGTCAGAACTTGGACCTCGGCAGATGGTCGCGAGATTAGAGGATCTACAGCGGGTAAAGTAGGGGGTCAGAGTGTGCGATTACTCATGACAGACGGGCGCATATTTACCATCCCGTTATCGCGACTTAGCTTTAAAGACCAGAAATACGTCGAGCAGTGGGAGCCTGGTCTTTTGAGAACGCCCACGATAGAAGAGGCTGTCTATACGATACGAAACGTTGGGTCTGCGGGTACGGGATTTCTCATGCAGATGGATGGCCTGAGCTATTTGGTGACGAACCAGCATGTGATCCAAGGTGCTCGTCGAGAGGACCTTGAGGTGGTAAATAGTAAACTAGATCAGTTGCCTCTCGGACCTTTAGAAGTCGTTCCTGAACTGGATCTCGCACGCATTTTGGTTCCCCGAGATTCTGGACTTTTGGCCCATCCAAATCCTCGGATTCGTGAGCGGATTAGCGCCTATGGTAATAGTGCTGGAGCAGACGTGGTCACGTCAAACCCAGGGTCTATTCTTGGACTCGGAGCTACCCAGGTGGAGGTGGACGCAGAGATTGTCCCCGGCAACAGTGGAGGTCCCATTGCTACAGAAGACGGGAAGGTGGTGGGTGTGGCATCCTATCTTATGCGTACTCGGTCACAACGGGTCGACTGGACTAATCAGGACACCCGTTACAGTGAAACGCGGCGCTTCGGTTTACGCGTGTATGCGGAGTTTCCTTGGCAGGAGGTCGATTGGGCCCTTTACGCAGAAAGTGGTAAGGAACTAGACAGTCTTTTGAGGGATTTTTCAGGATGGTTCGCTGTTGCTGTACCTGCGGTTTCAAGACCTCTAGATCCTATTGAGTTACCAGACGCGGCCTCATCTTATGTGCGCGACTTCGTAGATGTTCAGAATGACAATGCAGCGCGGTTGGAGAATCGGCTCAATGATCGAGTCAGTCCGAATGATTTGAGTCGAATCAACCGTTTTGAGCGTAGAAAAATAAAGGATATCTATGTTAAAGAAGGAGAATCCATGGAGCGTGTGCTCAGCCGATTTAACCAAACGGAACGTCGGTACTGGAACGGGTTTTATCAAGCCCAGGTCGATCGGGTGGAAGCGGAGTTGGAAGAATGGATGCAGTTCGTAACATGGAGTTCCGAAAACCGTGATCTATTCAGGTTTTTCGATTGATCAGCTGCTCTCGACTAAGCCGGCAGTACAATAGAGCTCGTTTAGCACTTCGAGAATCTTGTGAATGTCATCACGCACGATTCGATAATATACGCTTTGGCGGACCTTGCGCGTACGAACGAAATCGTCTTCGCGGAGCCTGGCCAGATGTTGCGACAACGCTGATGGGCTTAGATGGACGCGCTCTAGGAGCTCAGCTACGGAAAGTTCACCTTCTTTAGCCAAATGGCATAATATGCGTAATCGCTGACGATTACTAAGGAGAGTCAAGGTTTGAGCGGCCCTGGCTACATTTGAATCGCCAAGGTAACTGTCTTCGAGAAGCGCTGTTAAGTCACAGCGCCTTTCTGCTGAAACCTCATTCATTTTACGATTGAAACGTGGGGTAACATTCATGGTCAAACCTAATGTTATGACGGTTAGGTAATTAAGCAATCACTTGAAAACCACGTTCGCTGGACTTCTTTCTCCGTGAGTGCACGCATTTTATCATGACGACTATTTCCTGCCCTTGCCGGAAGGCCACCCATTCCCGATGGAGAAGTTTGCGGATGCTTTTCGATTGCTTGAAAATCGGTTGCAGCTAGCTGCGCCACGTGTGCTCGAGCGAAAAGACTTAGAGCGTGTTCACGAGGCCAAGTATCTTGATGCTGTGTCTCACGACGATGTTGCGGGTCCACCTCAAGGCCTGACTGTATATGAGCGTAACCGCCTGGGGCTTCCCGCCCATAAAAAGCTCCTGGCACGTTCAATTCTCGAGACTGCGGGGACGGTCTCGGCGACCTTGGCAGCTCTCGAAGATGGAACCGCTACCAACCTCGCCGGTGGAACGCATCACGCTTTTCCAGATCGAGGATTGGGCTACTGTGTCCTGAACGATGTGGCTGTTGCCATCGAATACCTCCGTGCGCATTCCATACTGCCTCAGCAGATTCTTGTGGTTGATACCGATGCCCATCAGGGAAATGGCACACACGCTATCTACCGAGGTGATGCGAACGTTTTCACCTATTCAATCCATGTGGGCCGTAACTATCCAACGAAAAAGGAGCCGGGCGACCTGGACGTTCCTCTCGAGCGGTTCGTGGACGGCGAGGTCTATCTGAATGTCCTGGGTGAAACATTGCCGCCCGTCTTTGCAGAGCTAGAGCCCGACCTGGTATTTTGGATTAGCGGTGCCGATTGCCATGTTGACGATCGTTTTGGCCAGATGAGACTGACTACTGAGCAGATGGCGGTACGTGACCGCTTTGTGGCGGGTCTTTGCCACCAATTCGCGTGTGCGACCGTCATTCTTTTTGGCGGGGGATACAACAAAACCCCAGGAGCTACCGGCATGCTTCACGCGCAGAGTGTGCGTGCGTTTCTTTGACAAGCTATGCAGTGAGATCAAAAGCATCATCGACGGATTCGAGCATCTGGGTAAGTGTTTTGTGGCAGTGTTGTTGAATTTCAGAGAACGCAGCGTCATGAATAAGATTAGTCTGCTCGTATGGATCTGTATTGAGGTCAAATAGCATAAAGGGCTGACGAGGCAGGCAGACATATTTCCAGCGATCTCGTGTTACAACAGCCCTCCAAGGAGAGGTGATATTCTGTTGCCTGGGCAGCGAGTGGAATTGCTGTAAGAGAACTGCATCTGGATTAGGCACTTCAGACATAAAAGCCGGGTCGCTAATGGCACGTCCGTAGTCGTTGCCAGTGAGCGTCTCGGGGATATCTATACCGCACAGGCCGAGTGATGTAGGTAGAATATCTACGTGGTTAAGCGGTCGTTTTCCAATCCAATGGGATCCATTGCTGATAGCTTTGGATCCACTGACATGTCCGATGATGAAGGGTATGTGTGCCGACTCTTCATGGGGGAGCACTTTACCGGACTTTCCGTGACTCTCGGCCATTTCGCCGTGGTCTGAGAAGAATACGATCCATGTGTCGCGGTCTAAGTTCATCTCTCGCAATGCTCTAGACAGGCGGCCTACATTGTGGTCGATACGTTCGACAGCTTGATAATAAGGCGCGAGCTTTTGACGGGCTCTCTGCATTCGATCTGATTGGTTCGGGACATTCGGATTAAGCTTAACACTCGTTGGGCCAATACCTCGTCCGCCAGGAGTATGTGGAGGATACACGAAGGGTGGATGAGGCGGTTGGACTGAGAGGCACGCAAAGAAGGGTGTATAGGCATCAGTGTCTTGTGTATGCTCAGAGAGGTGATCGATAAGCCGGTCGGTAAGGGCATCTGTCTCGTAAGTTTCCAGGCGTTCAAAACCTTCAATATCGCTTCCGTGAACGTAGCACTCATCATTGTTGTTATTGTTCTCATAGCCTTGCCACCAATCAAAGTCGCCGCGGCGATCTTCAGCTACGTAATGATTGCGCTGGTTCGATCCATCGACGTGCCATTTACCGCAATATGCAGTGTGATAACCTGCTTGGTTAAAGTGTGTTGCGGCGGTGGGCAGATTCGGATCGAGAGCAGACGGTGTGCGTGTGACGCCCGTTTGATGTGGATAGCGGCCGGACAAAAGAGCGGCCCGAAAGGGGGTGCACCAGGGTGTGCCGCTATAGGCGTTTTGGAAGCGCACACCCTTTGTGGCCAGGTTATCAAGATGCGGCGTGTGAAGGTTTGGATTACCGCAGCATGACAAAGCGTCGTGGCGCATTTGGTCCACTAGGATCCAGATGATGTTTGGCTTGTCTTTGCGCTTCGGGAGGTCGAGGACTTGATTCATTTTATAACGTTATATCACTGAAGTATCTGGGTGAACTCTTTGCGATGGAAAATCGTTTCCAAATCTCGATTGCCCGAGTAGTTTTTCAGGATGGCAATCTCGATTAAAGATATCGCGGAGCGGGCAGGAGTCGCGCCATCGACTGTCACTAAAGCGTTGTGTGGCTATCGGGGGGTATCAGAGAGAACGCGCCATCGCGTGCAGTCTGCCGCATACGATTTAGGTTATAAGCCGAACGCCTTATTGTCGGCTTGGATGAGTCGCGTGAGAAAGGCAGACCGTTCTGAGCTACAGTCTGTGCTTGGCGTGCTGGTCGCGGTTCCATTTCGGAGTAGTTGGTTGGACCCGCAGTCGAAGAATGCATTTCGCAGTGGAGTGTATGAGCGTTGCAGCAAATTGGGCTGGACTGTCGATCTCTTACCCTACGCCGATGTTCGCGAACTTGAGAATCAGCTTAGAGTGGCTAAGAGTCGAGGGGTTCAGGCGCTGCTTTTTACCCAAGTGCCAGAGTCACTAGAGTGCTTGAAAATAGACGATCGATTGCTCGCACCCTTTTCATTGATGGCATTGGGAATGAGCCTGAAAGAGCCTCAGATTCATCGGGTGAGCCCAGACCACTATGGAGTCCTGAGAGCATTGATGGCGGCGCACATCAAACCTAATATGGGGCCTGTTGGCCTTATCGTAGATGGCGAACAAGATCGTCGGCTTAATCGAGTTTGGTCCTCATCCTACCGTGGTTGGGAATTCCCGACAGGGACGACGACGGTTCCAGTTTTTGAATTGGGAACGGATTTTGACAACGATGCAAGGCGGCTGCTTCGGTGGCAGGATCAATATCGGTGTCGGGCGATACTGTCGACTCATGGGCGTGCTTCTCGGCTGTTAATAAACAGTGGGCTACAAGACTGCACCATCATACGAGTTGATGAGGATTCGGGCGGCGGTCTGGGATCGGTCTCCACACGTCATGCCGAAGGGGGAGAGGCTGCGGTAGAATGGATGATTGGCAATCTCTTGCGCGGTGAATTGGGGATACCGGAATCTCCCCGAACGGTTCTTGTGCAAGGGCCTACGAACTTACCCCTAGCTTAAATGCCTCATGAGCAGCGCGGACCGCTTCGTCGGCACGATCGAGGGCGATGCCTACTGAGATTTTGATCTCTGAGGTGCTGATGAGTTGGATGCTAATGCCTGCATTGGCCAAGGCGTCAAAGAAGGTCGCAGCGACACCGCTGTGTGACTTCATTCCGATGCCGACGACCGAAATCTTGGCAATGTCTGAGGCAGAAAACTCAAGCTCGGGGGCGTCAGAGAAGGTCGCTTTAACTGCCTTCTCTGCCCGATAGACATCTTCTTGTGGCACCGTGAAGGTCATATTTGCCAGGCCACCGCGTCCCACATTCTGGACGATCATATCTACGATGATGCCTTCGGCGGCAATAGATTGAAATAGGGTAGCCGCTGTTCCAGCCCGATCAGGCAGATGTGCCACGGTAATTTTGGCCTGCTTTTTATCAATTGCTACGCCGCTGACGACGACGTCTTCCATGGATGCGATTTCCTGTTTCACGATAGTTCCTGGATTGTTGTTGAAGCTCGAGCGCACTTCAAAGGGGACTTGAAATTTTTGGGCAAACTCGACGGCGCGCGACTGCATGACCTTTGTGCCGCTACTGGCCATTTCGAGGAGTTCTTCGTAAGCGATCTCCTGTAATTTGCGCGCACTTGGAACGATGCGTGGATCGGCTGTGTAAATGCCATCCACGTCGGTATAAATCTGACACAGGTCTGCATCGAGTGCTCCAGCGATCGCGATTGCTGAGAGATCAGAGCCCCCACGGCCCAGGGTGGTGATTTGGCCGTCGCCATTCGTACCTTGGAAACCTGCCAAGATGACCACCTTACCCTCAGCGAGTCGTTCTCTGATGTCACCTCCGGTGATATCGATTATGCGCGCGCGGGTGTGAAATGGGTCAGTTAAAATCCCAGCTTGTGCTCCTGTGCGTGATACTGCTGGGACATCAATCGCGTGCAGAGCCATGGCGGTCAAGGCGATGGTCTCTTGCTCACCCACGGTGAGCAACATGTCCATTTCACGCTCTTCGGGATGGGCATTGATCGCGCTGGCGCGCAAAATGAGTTCGTTGGTGACTCCTGAGCGAGCTGAGACGACAACGACCACTTCGTTGCCTTGTTCCCAGCAAGCTTTCACTCGCTTTGCGACGTTCTTAATGCGTTCGACGTCGCCGACGGAAGTGCCTCCGTATTTCTGTACGATGCGTGCCATGGAAAATATTAGGATCGCAGGGGTTAGTAGCTGCGGGCAAACACGATTTTCTTTTCAGCAGGTTGGCCTGAGAAAATGCAATTGCCGGGTGTATCGTTTTCAGAAAGTGGAATGCAGCGAGCAGTCACTTTTAAGTCTCTCTGTAATTGGTCAGCGAGCGCATCATTCATATTGCAGTGAGCGATAACAAAGCCGGCGTCGTCTTGTTGGAAGGCAGTGTAAAAGGCCTCGCGCGATTCGACAATCTGGGTGTGGTCGTCGCGAAATGATTTGGCCCGATTGAACAAGCTTTGCTGGATATCTTCCAACGTCGCGACGATGCCTTGGACAAAAGCGTCACGATCTTCACCGTATTTTTCTTTGGGACCGCGATCACGTCGCCCCACAAACACAGCGTTTTTCTCCAAATCGCGGGGGCCCACTTCAACGCGTATAGGAATGCCTCTTTTGATCCATCCCCAAGCTTTTTCGCCACCGCGCATGTCGCGCGTGTCGAGTTCCACGCGTACAGGTTGGCCGAGGTAGGTTTGCTGGCTTAGGTCGTCGGCGAGTTTCTGGCAATAGGCGTTGACCGATTCAGCCATGTTTGGCTTGGGGATAATGGGGATGATTGCCACATGAGCCGGCGCAATGCGAGGTGGGCAGACCAGACCGTCATCGTCTGAATGCGCCATGACCATCCCACCGATCAAGCGGGTGCTTACGCCCCAGCTGGTGGTCCAGGCATATGCTTCGGTGCTGTCGGCGCTGAGGTATTTGATATCGCTCCCCTTGGCGAAATTTTGCCCAAGGAAGTGGGACGTGCCCGCCTGAAGGGCTTTACGGTCCTGCATCATTGCTTCGATGGTATAGGTTTCTACTGCTCCAGGAAATTTCTCGTCCTCGGTCTTTTTGCCAAAAACTACGGGCATTGCCAGGTAGTCTTCGACGAAGCGCACGTAGACATCGAGCATCTGTAATGTTTCCTCCTCAGCCTCCGCCGCTGTAGCGTGGGCGGTGTGGCCTTCTTGCCAGAGAAACTCGGCAGTCCGTAGGAACAGGCGTGTGCGCATTTCCCAACGAACGACATTGGCCCACTGGTTGATCTTCAGTGGCAGGTCGCGATAGCTCTGGACCCAGCGGGAGAAGGACTCGCCGATGATCGTTTCAGAAGTGGGGCGCACAATGAGCGGTTCTTCCAGCTCTCCTGCGGGAACAAGTTTGCCGGTGCCATCGTCCTCAAGGCGAGAATGGGTGATGACCGCGCATTCCTTAGCAAAACCGTCGACGTGCTCAGCCTCTTTTTCGAGGAAGCTCTTAGGAATGAAAATGGGGAAGTAGGCATTCCGATGGCCCGTGCGCTTAAAATCGGCATCGAGGATGGCCTGGATATTTTCCCAAATGGCGTATCCCCAAGGCTTGATCACCATGCAGCCGCGTACCGGAGACGTTTCGGCGAGTTCGGCAGCCTTGATGACTTGCTGGTACCACTCGGGGTAGTCTTCCGAGCGCGTGGGGGAGATCGCGTGTTGTTGAGCCTTGGCCATGGAATTGAGTGCAAAAATAAGATTCGTGAGGAGAACCAAGCCCGGGATCAAACATTTGTTGCCCAGCTTTTCACGATGAGATGTTGGAAAGCCAACGGGTAAGGAAGCTACAATACGGGTTTGCCGCGCAGGATCGTCTGTTCCAACCAGCGATCATCCCAGCCGAAAATGACGTAACCCAGCGGGTCACGAGCAGTCAGCCAATCCGGGTGGGGCTGTATGACAACGAGATCTGCATCAGCGCCTTCGTGGATAATTCCCGCTGAATTCCACCCGAGGCGCTCCGCGTTCCCTTGGGTTATCTGCCACCAGGCTTCTAGAGAGGGGGCTGGTTCAGCGTCGACGTGAAAGGAGGCTTCCATCATGGCCCGGGCGACGCGAATCATCGATTTATCGGGTCCGCCTGCGATGTCACTCGCAAGAGATGTGGCTAGACCGATGGTCTCGTAGTGACGGCGGTTCATGGTGCCAGAACGGAGGAAGGTGTTCGACGTGGGGCAGTGCGCGATCACGGAGCCGCTGGCTGCCAAGCGGGCTTGCTCGGAATCGCTCAGATAGATGCCGTGACCAAAAAAACTGCGCGGTCCCAATAAGCCTGCTTGTTCGTAAATGGCTGTGTAGTCGGAGGCCTGATGCCGTTCACAGGCCAGAACACACTCGGGTTCCATTTCGGCGAGGTGGGTTTCCAGATAGGCGCCCGTGTCGGTTACCAGCACACCACATGCTTCAAGGAGTTCGCTGGAACACGTGAGGGCGAAGCGAGGTGCGATTGCAGCGGCAACGCGGGAAGTGGAGGATTCGGGAAACTTTTCTATGGTTGTACGGGCGTCATCCATATTTTCCTGAACCGATTTGATCAGAGCGTCGTGGATGTGCATGTCCGTCAGGGGTTGACCGATTTTAGCACGAAAGCCGCGCTCTTTACTCCGTTCTAATGCAGCGAGGGTCGCCTCGCGGAAGTTTGCCGAAAAAGCAAAGAATCCCGTGGTGCCGACAGAGATAAGTTGATCGAGAAGGGTGTCTGTGCGCTTTGCAGCATGGTCAGGATCTGCCCAATTTGCCTCCGCGGGAAAGACGACTTGTTCGAGCCAGTCGAGAAGCTGCATCCCGTAGGCTCCCATGGCATCCACCTGCGGTAGGTGCAGATGCGTATCTATGAAACCGGGACTGATGAGTGACTCGGGCCCACCCAGGTCTGGATTGGGATGGTCATCACCAATTTCGACGCGTACAACGATAGGGCCGTCCCATTCAATCCATCCTTTTTGAATGGTGATCGTGTTGTCGCCTGAGAGGTCGGGCAGAACCAAATAGCCACTTGCAATCACGCGTGGTGGGTTTGATTTTTTAATTCCCGTCTTTTAGCAATAGATCTGCCGCGATGGGGACTCCGTGTTTCGCGATCGTCCCGATAGATGATCCGCTCTTTGCGCACCATGTTTGGGTAGTTCAGGCCAAGAGCCGCAACCACCATGACCCCCACACCAAACATCCCAAAAACCAGCAGCTTACTCTCAGGGCGAAAGCCCAAATACTCACTGGCTATTTGATTAGCGGAGAGTGCGAGAACTGCGAAAAAAAGAAGAGCTGTCGGTGCAAACACTCGATAGGCGTCGCGCGACATTTTGAATCTGAAGCGTTTTTGGAGCTGAACTCGCCATAGCGTCCAGGCCAGTGTGATAAGCAATAGGGCACCCGCATAAGGTAGAGCCCCTGTTTGTCTTTCTAAAAGAGTTGAAAAGAGAAAACCCGTAGCCAGCGCTAGTGCAAAGGCTGCTAAAGCCATGTGGAGAAAATAGGCTGCTACTTTGATCTGGCTCATTTTTTGAGAGGGGAGATTTAAAAATACGTAAGAACTAATTTCTCAATCTGGCAACATCATCCTGAAGAGATTCATCGCTGGTATCGCTCTGACCCTCAATCAGTGCATAGACTTCTCCCAAAAGGTATAAAGATCCAGTCACCAAGACTGTCGCTGCAAGAGCCGGACCCAAATTACATCGATTTTTGAAAAATATATCATCAATCCTGAGTTGGCGCACCGGAATGCTGCTCTCCCAAAGATGACTGACTTCTTCCCAAGAAGAGGCTCGGGGCTGATTAGGAACCACCCAAATGAGTTCCTTTGAATAGCGCGAAAGGATATCTAAAATCACCGCAGCGCGATCCACTCCCAAAATACCGACGACCACCGTCAATTTGCTACACGCTAAGTTTTTGAGGTTTTCTTCAAGTCCTCTAGCGCCCTCCGCATTATGTGTTGCGTCGATGATTAGATGGGTGCCGTCTTTCAGCCGAGTCTCATGCCAGCGACCTTTCCATTGGATTTGATTCAAGGCCTTGTCCATGGCCTCAGGCTTTACCAGCTCCGGATAAAGATGGCTTACGATCCCGGCTGCCAGCCGCGCATTGTCGGCCTGGTAAGAACCCTGGAGATTGGTATCTCGAGCAGGGAAATCTGCTGCATAATAAACGGGTGCTCCGCGTTCTTGGGCTATCGTCTCGATAACCTTGCGCGGTCCTAAATCGATATTGCCCAGGAAGACGGGAATGCCTGGCTTGATGATACCGGCTTTCTCAGCGGCTATTTTCTCCACCGTGTCACCGAGTATCTGTGTATGATCCAGACCGATTGAAGTGATGGCGGTAACGGCGGGGTGGACTACATTCGTGGCATCCAGTCGTCCGCCTAATCCGACTTCAATGAGTGCGACATCGACTTCTTTCTGGGCGAAATGCAAAAACGCCGCCGCTGTCATAAACTCAAAAAAAGACGGGTATAAATCCGGGTCCTCCTCTTTCAAGGTCTCCGCTACCGTAGTCAGTGTTCGTATTTTTTCGACGATGGCTTCGTTCGGTATAAACTGACGATCTACCTGAATGCGTTCGTTGAGCCTGATGAGGTGAGGAGAGGTATACAGGCCCGTGCGTAAACCCATCTCGCGGCAAAGTGCCTCTAGCATCGCGCAGGTGGAACCCTTGCCATTGGTCCCCGCTACGTGAATGACAGGGTAGCTGCGTTCGGGATGATCAATCAGCGCAGCTAAGCGTTCCATACGCTCGATCCCGTAGGTTTTCCCGGTATTGCGTAGACCAAATAGGAAATTGCGGACTTCAGCGTAAGAATCCAGTGGGGGATGAGGAGCGTGCCCCATGGTCATTGCTTTTGGATCCTAGGCGCTCTCGCGAGCGGCGGGGTGCATACTCTTTAGGAAAGAACTAAGACGCTTTCGCATGTCTCGGCGATCAACGATCTGGTCGATCAGGCCATGCTCAAGGAGGAATTCAGAAGTCTGAAATCCCTTGGGCAAGTCCTGCTTGGTGGTGTCCTTAATCACCCGTGGTCCGGCGAAACCGATGAGAGCACCCGGCTCGGCGATGATAAGATCGCCCAAGGACGCGAAGCTTGCCGTTACACCACCGGTAGTCGGGTGTGTTAGGACGGAAATAAAAGGTAAATGAGCTTTGCTCAGCCGCGCAAGAGCGGCGCTCGTTTTAGCCATTTGCATGAGGCTAAAAATCCCCTCCTGCATGCGTGCTCCGCCGGATGCTGAGACAATGATGACGGCACGTTTTTCTTCGACTGCACGCTCAATGGCCCGGGTAATTTTCTCGCCCACCACAGATCCCATGCTGGCTCCGGCGAATCGAAAATCCATCACAGCAATCGAGACAGGTATGCCTTCGATAGTCCCTGAACCAGAGATCATAGCATCCGCTAGGCCAGACTTTTTCCTGTAACGATCGAGGCGTTCTTTGTAGGCCTGAGTGTCCACAAACTCTAGAGAGTCGACCGCGGTCAGTCCGGTGTCTTTTTCCTCGAAGCTCCCTTCATCTAGAAGCAGGTCGATGCGATCAGGTGCTGTGAGCGCGAAATGATAGCCGCTCTTTGCGACGACCATGTGGTTCTCCTTCAACTCCTTGTTGTATACGATCTCACCACTCTTCGGACACTTAGTCCAAAGACCCTTAGGGATATCTTTCTTTTTTACAGCGACGGTCGAATACTGCGGTTTCTTGAAGATTGCCATGGGTGATTAACATGTTGGGAACCGCAGTGAAATAAAGAAAATTAGAGTCAGATGACGCTATCCGCTGCGATAATCGCGCGGAGAGCTTCCTGAGTGTTTCTTAAAGCTCTTTGAGAAGTGAAATGCATCTCCAAATCCGCAGCGTTCAGCGATTTCACTCACGCGCAGTTGAGTGGACTCCAGAAGCTCCCTCGCATGCTCCAGGCGGCAGAAGTTGCGGTAGTGTATGGGACTGATGCTGAATGCCTTGCTAAAGGCATCGCAGAAACGGCTCTCTGACATGCCTGCCTGTGCTGCATAATCGGCGAGATTTCGTGTGCTCAAGCAATGGGCTTCAATAGAGCTACGAGCAGTCAACAGGCGCTCGGGTGCGGCATGGCCCATGCTTACCCCTCGGGAGACCTGAGAAAGCCAGCCGCGCAGTAGGCTGGATAGCGCTAGATTGGGGCCCTCAGTGTATAGATCGAGCTCGCGCATCATTAGGTTCAACCATGGCGTGGGGTCCATCTGCTCTCCGACATGAATGGGCTGGTCAATTGGTAAGTGGTAGGCGTTTGCCAGCGATTCAGGAAGGCTGCCCGATGCGCGTAGCCATGAGTGGTGTAGTTTCGCGTCTTTTGCCTGATATCCTGAGAGGGATTTAGGAGAAAAAATGACAAGTGTTCCGGCCGGTTCTACTGAATTTAAGCCATTAATCGTCAACTCAGTCGCTTCATGGAAATACATGATTCTCCAGGCAGAAATTCTTTGAAATTCAAAAAATGGAGACTCCAATGGATGGCGTATCGCCAGGTGCTGAACTCCAAAAGCATTCTCGCTCCTATTTTCAGGGACAAATATACGCATCTAAAAGATAGAAAGAAATCACATGTTTTAGGCAATATGAACCATGGCGAATTTTAGGTGTGTACAGCTATACTATTCCCATGAAGCGCCCCAAGATTCTACTCCTTTACACAGATCAACAACGCTGGGATACCATTCGCGCTGGGGGTTTTGACTGGATGCATACGCCTAACCTCGATCGTCTAGCGGCTCAAGGAACCCTATTTAACCACTGCTATGTCAATTGCCCGGTCTGCATGCCCAGCCGCATGAGCATGCTGAGTGGTCTCTACTCCTCGGCTTTTTCCCAACCTATCAATGGGGTCGAGATGCCCGACGGTATTCGTGTTGCTCCCAATTACCTCAAGCCCTATGGTTACCACACTGCGAACATTGGGAAGCTACATTTCATCAATCATGCTAGCTTCGACCGCGATCACTCTCAGCCCTACCCGGACTATGGTTTCGATACCGCTATCATCTCGGACGAGCCCGGATGCTACGATGATGCCTACATTCGCTGGGTGAGAGAACAGGCGCCTGAGGAGGTAGATAATTGCCGCATAAATACGCCGCCGGCGTGGACGGGCAAGAAAATCGATCACCATCCCCGGCACGCGCGTTTTCCTTACGCATTTAAGGGGCCCGAGCATTTGACGCACTCCGCATTTGTTGCAGAGGAAACTGCCCACTATATTGAAGAACAGGCGAGTCGCCCGTGGTTTTGTATTAGTGGATTCTACGCTCCGCACTGCCCCTTCAATCCACCCGCGCGCTTCCTCGATATTTACAAAAACGCCGATCTGCCCATCCCTCAGATGACTCATGCAGACGCCGAGCGCTACAACCTATCGCTTGAGGAATGGCACAATATTCGGGCTCACTACTTTGCTCTCGTTTCGCACCTTGACGATCAGCTTGGAGTCATCTTCGAAGCTCTCGACCGGGCCGGAGTGGCCGAGGATACTGCCATTGTCTTCACTTCGGACCATGGAGAACATATGGGCGATCATGGACGCACCGGAAAGAGTGCCGCCTTCGATTCTGCTTCCCGCGTCCCCCTTATCATGTCCTTACCCAAGTGGATGGATGGCCCACGTGGTCAGATATGCGATGGCATCGTCGAGGCCGTAGACATCCTACCGACAATCCTCGACCTCTGCGCTGTCGAAGTGCCATCCACGCTACACGGGCGTTCCTTTCGAGACGCACTTCACGGTCGTTCATTCGCTTTCCGTGATTCTGCCTACATCGAGCAAGGCCATAGTTTGAAAGGGGACTATTACCGCGCGCTCCGCACCCGGGAGCACCTCTACGAAATCCGCAACGATGGCACCGAGAGCCTCTACATCGTTTCCGACGACCCGGCTCAAATCAACGATCGCGCCTCGGATCCCTCCTGCGCTGACCGCCTTCATCTTCTACGTAAAAAACTCCTCGATCGGACCTTCGATCTACTCCCAAAGACCCCACAGCGAACGGGCGAATATTGAGGCGCGAGGTGGGGTCAGATAAATTTACACCAACACGTGACCTTTTATGGTAAATCGTAGTCGTGTTCTTAATCGAGATCCGGGAGGGCATGAGCACAATCGCAGAATTATCTGCGTCTGGTCTCAAAACCGACCGATAGCTCGTGATCATCCGAACAGTCAGTCACTAGTTCGTATAAACCATAGTCAGGCCATTCGACGGAGTAAATCCAAGTGCCTCATAAAAGGGCCCCACAGCTTCTCGGCATTTTAGAAATACCTGCTCCACCTCATTCGTCATTTCGAGGAGTTTTTGGACGATTTCTTTGCCGATCCCTTGCTTCCGATGCGCTTCGTCTACGATGATGTCGTCCAACAAAGCCCGATAGGCATAGTCCGAAATTGCCCGGCCAAAGCCTATAAGCTTTCCATCCAGCCGAACCGTCACAAAGAGATCGCAATGAGCCAGCATGTTGGCGATACTGACGAGCTCTCGTTCATTAGCCCAGCTTGTCTGCTTAAAGAGAGTTTTGAGTTCATCCGGTATGGGTGGTGATTGAGTCTGATATTCGAAATCAACTCTAGGCATCTGGCCTTCCGTGTCATCCCAGATCAAGATCAACTATCTTGATAGATTGAATTTTCAGCTCATGCCGCTGAGCAGTCCAATTGTTTTATACCGTCCTCTGTCTGTAGATGCTCACTTTAACGCCTTTTGAATAGCAACTGTGATCGGGAGCACACTCAGGGGGTTCAAACCCATTGAGCGTGAAGAGCTGGGTCGAAAACTTGGATATGTCCACGTTTTCGATGGCATAGGGTGCATGAGACACCTGTCCAGTTAGGAGCTGTCCATCCTTTTCCCGGTATGCAAAGAGACGATAGCGCTCGACGAGGAAATGGTCGAGACTCTCATCGGTCGCCAGGCGTGCGCTGCCTTGGCCGCGATAGGAGAACTCTTGTTGGGAATTATCCCCACGTTGTGATTGAAAGTGGATAGAACCGTCCACACTGTGCGCTGCTTGCATCTGTGCGTAATGGTATGGCAGGTGGAAGCAGCGCTGTGCGATCCAGACAGCGATACGTTGGCAAGCATCCAGCGAAAAAAACCAAACCCCAGGCCGCCCCTCTGCGTCGCGCACATAAGTCCTCAGGTTGAGTTCAACGAAATTAGACAGCCCTGGCACAGCAAAAAGCCCACGAGGGCGCACCCGAAGCATCCGAAATGGCACCACGCCGATATACGCCTTTCCCTTATAGAGATCGACACTCAGGCCTTCCGGCAGGCGTGCCTGAATCGCGTCGGCATCCCATTCCCAATGCAGAAACAATAGATCCTCCCACCGCTGATACATCACGGGAGTCCCGCGGTTAGCGTAGTTTAGATCCGATCTCATATTTCCATACTTAGCGGAATCAAAAGTGTGTGCAAATCTGTGTTATATGAACTATTCAAAACATTATGCTACTGAAAACAGGCGATAGGGCATCAACCTTGTATCAAAGAACGCAGTAACGGCCACCTTGGGGCGCTGCCCCGAGCGCGGCGACAGGATAAACCCGCGGTTCCCGAGGCTCCGCTCCTTCTTCGTCAAGGCTTTGAAGGATTGTGCGCCCGCCGCAGCTTTATCTTGCGCCTTGCACTCCCGCTCTTCGCAAGAGAGGCAGGGTTTCACGCGTTTTGTATGAACCCTGCGGGGAATTTTTTTTCAGAGAATAGAGATGTCTTAGCGTGCTGCACAGAATTTGTATTGCTGTGCACTATATGCTACCGTAAAAAAAAAAAAGAAATTTTTTATGAACATTACACTGCGCATCCCCGAAGAGCTCGGTAAACGGGCCAAACACCTCGCGATTGATGAGGGTACAACACTCTCGGGCTTGGTGACAAGCATGCTCAAGGAACGCATTGATGAAAAAAGCGGTGAAAATCCTGACGCGGTGCGCATGCAAGCATGGGCACTGATGACGCGCGGCGTTCAGGGCGATGGCCAAAAACTCGACCGTAACGCTCTCTATGATCGGGTTTCATAATGTCCCTCATCTTTGTCGATACGAACATCATCGCTTATATTTTTGATGATAAAGCGGGTGAAAACAGACCCGCAGCCGCAGCCTGTTAGAACCCTATTTTATAGGGCACAAACAGGCCGCGATCAGCGCTCAAGTTTTGCATGAAATGGGGCAATGTCTCTATCGCTGGGATTACAAGGACGCGGATATAAAAATCATTATGGCCACATTTCGCTATTGGCACGTGGTGCCCAATGATCGGGACAGTTTTGAGCACGCGCTGGATTTAAAAAGCCGCTATCAAACCTCATATTGGGACAGCCTTATTTTGGCCGCAGCGCTACGATCAGGTGCCAAAACGCTTTGGAGCGAAGACTTTAATCATGGGCAGATTTACGCTGATCTGACCGTGATCAATCCCTTTAAGTCTGTATAAGACCGATAGCATGAATTCATACGAATGAATAGGATACATTTCCTAATTTTTGTGTTGTAGTGAAGTGACCTGACTTTAAACGGACGAAGCCGTCCAGCTTTCGCTGAACGGCTTCGATGGGTGCAGGGCTCAGATTTGAACTGAGGACCTTCAGGTTATGAGCCTGACTTTTCAGCTGATAATCAACGATTTACGTTGCGGTTGCCAAAATAATTGGCAACCGTTTGGGAATGAGTAGCCCCAATAAGGTCAAAATTACCAAGTTTAAAAACCGTAGCGGCAATAGCTCTTGGCGGGTCAGTGGAACGATCAACGGGGAACGTATCCGTAAAAATTTTGAAAGCCATGCCGAGGCGCTGAACGAAAAACAGCATTACAATACAATCTTGGCACTGGATACGCCGCACCGCACAGCAGTGACCGTTTTAAGCGATGTTCAAATTAGTGAGGCGCAGGATGCTTTTAACAGGTTGGGGGAGCGGCATTCGCTCAGCTTTGCGGTTGATTACTTTCTTAAGCACTATCGTGAGCCTGTATGCGACTACGCGGTCAAAGATGTTGTGCATGATTTCTTGCATGACAAGCGTGCCGCAGGTGTGCGTGAGCGGTCGATTACGCAGCTTAAAAGCACCTTAAAACGCTTTGCGACCTATGCGGAGCGTATGAAGCTGCACGACATTCAATTGGAGCATCTACAAGGCTTTATGAGCAAACATGAGTGGTCACGCAAAACGCAAAATAATGTCCGCGCTGATCTGCATAGTTTCTTTGAATGGACAAAAGCAAAGCCGCGAGAATGGATACACGATAATCCGGCGCATGATCTGCCGAAATTTAAGATTGAGCGCGGGGTGCCGGATATTTTAAGCGTCCAGCAATGCGCCAAGCTGATGGAGCATGTCCAAATCGTCCATGATGGCGCGTTTATTCCTTATTTTGCTTTAGCTCTGTTTGCCGGCATTCGTCCGCAATTCCCCTCAGGTGAGCTTGGTAAGCTGGCCATGCTAGGCTCTAACATCTGGCAGCATATTGATCTGCGTAATCATGTGATCCGAATTGCGCCGGATATCTCAAAAACAGGAGAATATCGAACTGTTGATATTCAGCCCAATCTCAAAGCATGGCTCAAAAGCTTTGCACGACGTAAAGCCCCGATTTACGGCACTAATTTTGAAAAAGACTATAAAGCTATCAGGCAACAGTTTCAGATTGGTCACGATGTCTTAAGGCATTCCTACATTTCTTATCATGTGGCTCAGTTCCAAACAGTGGGGGGCACGGCCTTACAGGCGGGCAATACCGAAGCCATTATCCGCAAGCATTATCTTAAGATGGTATCAAAAACCGAAGCTTCAAAATTTTGGTCAATCTCTCCTCTTTGAAAAACAATAGCGCTATGGACTTACCCACAAGCCCGTCCGCTTGCTGTGTGGGGGCTGCTCCCGGGCTTATGGATAAGTCCATGCAGAGTGCCGGGGCTAAAAATCCGAAAGAAATCCGAAAGACACAATACCCTAAGCCCTAAACGGGCTTAGGAATGAAAATCTTAGCAACCATAGCGCTACCTTTTCGCCACCGTTTCGCGACTGTTTCACCACTTTTACCGCTACCGTTTTGCCACCAATTATCCGGCTATGACCTAGTCATGACCAAGCTATTACAACGGTTTGACCGTGTAACGACTGAGACAGTCCAACCCTTTGACCAATGTATGACCGTTTTGATTACAACTGATTTTCCAACGTTTTTTGGATAAAAATCCAACTTTTGGCGCATATCATAAATATGACGCAAGAGATTGAATATCACATCCGCCCCAATATCAGCCGCTTGGAAAAATACCGCACTGAGATCAAACAGATGCGCCGCCGCAATTGGCCAAATGCAAAAATCGCGCAGTGGCTTTTAGACTATAAAAACCTAAAAATCAGCGGTGAATCCGTCCGCAAATTCTGCCATGTGCACGACATTAAAAAATCCGAAAATATATCCGTCCCAACGCTGCCCCCGATACGCCAACACCGTAACCCCCAGAAACAGCAACGCCCAGTTTTTGAATACAAAGACGATGGCCCTCTTGATGTTAAAATTTGATAGGATCAAATGATACTGTCACGCGCGGCTTGGAATCGGTTATGGTAGCATTAAAATTTCCCGGCAGCATCGCTCAAGGTTAAGATTGGAATGCCGCGATACGGCGAAAGAACCAGTAAATCCTGATCCCCTGTTACAATCCCATCGGCTGATGCGGCAAGAGCCAGTTCCAGAAATTTATTATCCTTGGGATCACGGCAATCTCTCACGCGTTCCATCGGTTTGAACCATTCACCGCCCGCAGCAATCTGCTTCAGAACCTCGCCCCGGGCTTCTGGCGCTGCGAAACGATCAAATTTCGGGCGCATGATAACATCTGTAAGCTCAATAAATGTCGCCTCTGAAAACGCATATAAATGGCGTCCAATAAGCCCATTTAACGCTGACCCTAGCTGCCCTTGAGGCATCAAGGCATAGCTCACCCAGATATTTGTATCAATGACCAGCATCTGGGATTTCCTATACTACGAAGGGTTTACCTCATTCAAAATCTCGGCAAGGATATCTTCGGTCAGCCCATTGGCTTTGGCCTGTTCAGAAAGTTTTTCAGCTGCGTCATTGAGTTCTTTCAAACGGAGGGCACGCAGTTTTTTGTAATCTTCCATCGGAATGAACGCACCGATCTCACGGTTCTGGCGTTTGATAACAACAGCTTTGCGACTGCCCATGTCCAGGAACTGACCAAAATTTTTTCGTGCCTCTGTGGATGTCATGACTGCCATTTGATTATGTTCGCACATTTAAGCTGTTTTGTCAATTTTGTAGCTTCTACCCATTAACCCAATCTTAAGCCGTGATGCGTTATGATTGTAGAAATTTGATTCCAATACGGAATCAAATGGAAGGAGCTGAAACGACATGCTACGGGGACTCTACACAGCAAATGTAGATCGAGAGAAATCCGGTTTAACGCCGCTTGAAGCCGAAGATAAGTATCGTTTACAGATGGCTGCGCTTGTCGAAAGTGAACAAAGGCCGGCGGAAAACGTTCCAATCATTCTGCCCGGAGGCGTTGCCAAGAATAACGAAATCAAGAAGAGACAAGAGCGCGAGCGGGCGGAGTTCATGCGGTTGGTCTACAGGCTCAATCAATTGGATGCGCAGATCGCCGCTTTGACGGCTCAGATCGCTACGCTTGATGCGGAATTGCTGCAATTAGCAATCGATAAAGCCGTCCGCGATCAAAGCCTTGTCGATATTGCCAATGCAATTGATATGATCGAAGACGGGCTGACGGATGAAGAGCGCACTCTTCTGGTTGAGCGTTATGGAGACATTATCGTCAACATGGATGAGGATGAGATCATTGAATTTCTTGAAGCGCGGCAGCGCGAAGACACCAAAGCGCTTGAGGACATCGAAAGACGGCGCTTAGAAGCAGAGCGCGAACGTGAGGAACATAAAGCACGCCTCATGATGTTGGAGCAGGAACAAGAGGATATTCTTTCAAATAATCCGGGAATCCGCGAGTTAACTAAAAATTCTGACCTAACCGAAGCTTTAGACTCCAGCTATGATGAAATAACCGTTCGGGTATCACTGAGCATTTAAAACATTTTGTCTGTAATCGGCGATGAGTTCTTTATGAACGCGCCATTGCTTGAGAAGTTTACCAAGTCCGGTAGCGCTTTCCTTCATATTTAATAAACTTACTAGTTCATTATTCTTTTCAATAAGATACGGCACGCCAGCCGTTGAAAAGATATAGGCTAAACCATCACCGTCATAGATGTTGCCGTAAAGACGGATAACAGGCGGCGCATTCTCTTGCTTGAGGAGGAAGTCTTTCACGGTCTGCGCGTGTTCAACCGCTCGCGCTTTGTGTTTTTCAGGTGTCAGGATGAAAATCGACATGTCCTCATAGAGATAAGACAGAAACGAAAACGTCTTAGCGGCGTGCAAGCTGTCATTTCCCGCTTCAATCCATTGCACGCCATCATCACCTGTTACAATGCGCGTTTTAGCGACATTCTTGGCGGCTGAGCCCATGAATAGTCCGGCGCTCCAATGTGCATCGCGTAGCTTTTGCGTATCGACTTCCGGCTTTTTGCCGTCTGCGTGAGTGCTGAAAATCAAGGCGACTACCCAGAGGCAACCTATCAAAGATGTGTGTCTTGCCATAGCTTGAAGAAGAACAGCATCAAAAGCAGGTGAAGCGCAGTCGCGGTTTCACAAATAACTGCCCTAGAAACTGTTATGATATTTTTAGGTTCATCTGTATGCTGAACACTTCATCGTATTTTGTTCACCCTCTTGACCGGAGAGACACAATTGTTTGATGCCAAAGGGCAGCGAAAATACCTTAATAAGGCAGAGCGGCAGGATTTTTACCGCGCTGTCAGCATGATCAATCATCCGCGCGACCGGGCGCTTGGATTGACGCTCTATTACACAGGATGCAGACCATCCGAAGCCTCGGCGCTGGATATTAGCAATATCGACACAGGCGAAAATGTGATCATGTTCCGCACCCTCAAACAAAGGAAGAAAGTCGTCTATCGGGCTGTGCCCGTGCCTCAGAGCCTGATTGAAGATTTACTGCTGGCTCATCGTCTGAACGGAAAGCTGTTCCCGCTTTCGCGCACACGGGTCTACAAAATCGTCAAAGATTTTATGAAACGTGCTGGGATCACAGGAATCAAGGCGACTTCAAAAGGGCTGCGCCACGGCTTTGCTGTGGCCTGTATCGAAAACAATATTCCGCTGACATTGGTGCAGAAATTTATGGGTCATTCACGGCTGGAATCGACCCGCATTTATCTGGATATCATCGGCAAAGAGGAGCGCGAATTTGCCTCAAGGCTCTGGCGGCACTGACACACGGGCGTATTAACCTATTGATTTTCAATGATTTGTGCTAATGTGAAATTGAAGGTTTACACTTTACGATGAAGTGTTCACCCGCAATCGCTAAAAAGGAGGAGGTTTCCATGGATGATCAATGGGTGCGCGACGATGAATCTTTGAACGAGCTTTTAGGCTTAATGCTGAAACACATTCGAGCCAATCGTGATCTGCCAGTTCACGATACGTGCCTATTTGCAGACATCTCACCCGAAAAGCTTGCCTTGATCGAAAAAGGCCAGGCCAATATCAGCACCGCTCAGCTCTTCAGGCTTTGTAAGACCTATGGCTTCAGCCCGGATTATTTTTACTATCCAATCATGAAACCCGAGTGGTTGAATGAAGAGCTGAAGAAATTCAGGTTTGAGAATATTTGAAGCAAATAAACGTCATCAGATTGTTGTTACAAAATGCCTCTGATGCGCGCAGTATGTCACTCAAAACCAGTCAACTTGGGGCGCTGCCCCCGGCGCGGCGACAAGATAAACCAGCGGTTCCCGAGGCTCCGCGCTTCGCTTGTGCGCCCGCCGCAGCTTTATATTGCACCTTGCACCCCCGTTCTTCGCCAGAAAGGCAGGGTTTCACGCATTTCGCATGAACCCTGCGGGAGATTTCTTTTGGTGGATGGCGTTGATCGTCTCAAGGCGCAGTCGATAATAGCCGCGACCATCCGATTCAATCAAATGATGTTTTGCTGGGTGACGTTTAAAGACATTACCAAGAGTGAGGCTCTGTGATCCTGCTTTGTGCAAAAGTTGTTTTCCATTCTGCCACGGCGTGCCTGCCAATGCAGCTTCATGCAGCAAGTGACAGATTTTTGCCTGCACTGCGCCGAGCGTATATGTTTTATCGTCAATGATGACACGCTGAAAATCCGTATCCAATGATCCACGATAGGGCGGCATAATAAGCTCGTTATCAGCGATGCGTAGATGATCGATTGCGATGCCGATATCAGGCACAGAATCGGGCAAAACATATGTCATGTGATTATTGATGCATCTAAATTCACGTATCGATGCGTTTCCCATTCTAAAAAGCCGTGAACATAGATGACGACTGATGATGCCATAGCCTTCAAAATGAATAAGATCCCCATAGGTCGAACCTGATCGTTCAAAGGCGCTCAGTAGAGGAAGCCAAACACATGCCTGAATGTCTCCAGCAACAATCATACGTTCAAGATCATCGCTATGAATGTTCATAGAACGTCTAGCAGTGTCTAAAGTATAAAATACTGTCTCCGGCAATGGGTTTTCCATTGTCGAACCTCCTGATCATTCAATTTGTCATTAAAATATAAACACACACGCAGTGGTTTTTTCTTATGCCTCAAATGCGATTTTCGAGTCAATGGGCTGGGAGAACTTTTGTAGAACATTGTCACCTCCACCAAGGCTCCACGACCTCTCCACCACCTGACATATCTTGACGCATACAGCTGCGTGCCGACCTCCACCAACCCAGCACCAACCCTCCACCACGCCAGCACCACCCAAGCTGCGCGATGATGACCGCATTGTTAAACCAACAGGAGGAAAACACATGGTTTTAAGTGGAAACATTACTTACGACGATATCCGTTACGTCACAGCGGATGATCTCAAAGCACTGCCGTTTGATCGGCTGGATAGCTTCATTGACGAGGCAGTCGCCCGTAAAGCCGACGCAACCCAGCTGCTGAACTGGCTCAAAATCATCAAATACGAAAAAAGCTATGGCGCATTGCAAGACGCCCACAGGAAAGCAGGAGGCAAGAATGACGCGCTATAATGATATGAATGCGTTCTATAACGCCAAAGACATCGAAGCCCTACGCACATGCGCCTGGCTGGAAGACGGGGTTTTGATCGTATCGATATCCGAACCCTTGCTCGGTCTGGAAGAGAAAAACTGGCTTATCGGGGTGGGTGACCGCCTTTACGGAGACACCGGGAGGTATGATGACTGATACAATTTGGAGCGATAAAATGGTCATGGCCTATCTGGAAGAGGCCGCCGCCATTCACCGCCGCTTACCGCCCGTAAAGGTGCAGGGCTACTTCAATCTCTGGCCAGAGGCCCTCAAAGATGACTGGGAGCGACTCTATGATGCCATAAACGCCAAAACTCGCCTCGGCGCTCCCATGCCGCATGAAGTCACCTATCATGAAACCATCATGGCCTGGCTGCGCTGGCTTGATCCCTATAGCCAAAAACTCGTCTGGATGCGGGCAAACCGCATTCCGTGGAAGATTATTGAAGACAAGCTGAGCAAAGGGAAAACAGCGTTATGGCAGGATTATAAGGCCGCCATTGCCCTCATCACCGGAAAGCTCTCAGCGCGGGAGCCACCAAGAGTGTGAACGCTATGCGCACACCGTTGTGCGAACACATTCCGGCATAATACGGTATGATCTTTATAGGATGGGCGGTTTGCGTCCAGACGGTCACATCCTCCCCACACCTCCTGATTTTAGCATTCACATTCAAGAGCACTCTATGACTGATTCCACAGAGACTGCCTATCATGGCATTCTCTTAAATCGCGAAAAATACAGGCCGTATTTAGACCGCTTTGATCTGAGCGAAGAGCAAAAGCAGCAGCTTCTTAATAGCTGTTTTCGTCTGGCTCTTTATGCCTGCAATATTGATCGGGATAAGTCGTGATTTTCATGACTTATGCGTGTGGCTGTGGTATAATCCTTCTCAATACATATTTCGCAGAAGGAGGCTATGAATGCCCGATACGTTACCAGCGACAGACCATGTCGCCGTTATATACACGCGAGTGTCTAGCGCTGCTCAAACTAAGCGCGGAGACGGCCTTGGATCACAAGAAACGCGCTGCCGTGAATTTGCAAAAGCCAAAGGCTACGACGTCCTGCAGGTCTTTAGTGATGATGTGACCGGAGCCACTAAGCGACGCCCTGGCATGGTTGCGATGCTCAAATTTATCCGCTCGATCAAAAAGTTGAACCCTGTTGTCATCATCGACGATGTTTCGCGCCTCGCGCGCGGGGTTCAGGCACATATTGAGCTTCGCACGGATATTGCAAAGGCTGGCGGAAAGTTGGAAAGCCCCACCATCGAATTTGGCGAAGACAGTGATTCCATCCTTGTTGAGAACCTACTGGCGAGCGTGTCCCAACACCAGCGCCAGAAAAATGCCGAGCAAACCAAGAACCGCATGCGTTCGCGTATGCTCAATGGTTATTGGTGTTTTCAAGCGCCAGTCGGCTATGCCTATCAATCCGTGCGCGGCCAAGGGAAAGTCTTGGTGCCTGATCAACCTGCTGCTGCGATCATCAAAGAAGCGCTTGAGGGGTTTGCGACCGGACGTTTCTCCACGCAGGCCGATGTGACATGCTTTTTATCAGCGTCTGCGGCCTTCCCGAAGCATGGATCAAATAAAACCATTCCACAGCAACGGATCAAAGACCTGCTGACGCGGCCCA
Source organism: Opitutales bacterium (assembly GCA_013215165.1). Taxonomy (NCBI): domain Bacteria; kingdom Pseudomonadati; phylum Verrucomicrobiota; class Opitutia; order Opitutales; species Opitutales bacterium. The sequence goes on from JABSRG010000012.1 coordinate 49,206, forward strand.
TTTATGCCGGAATGGTCGAAGCGCCAGAGTGGGGCGTGACACGACGAAAAGGCCATCATGAACCGATTATCAGCGTAGAAACCTTCAACGCGATACAGGACAAGCTCAACGCCAACTATCGCCCGACACCACGCCGCAAAGATATGAGCGAAGACTTCCCGCTGCGCGGCTCCGTCTTCTGCGCGAGCTGCGGCACAAAACTCACCGCTTATTGGGCGAAAGGCAGGCACACGAAATACGCCTATTACGAATGCCGTAACCGCGATTGTGAACATGGCCGCAAGTCGATCCCCAAACAGCGCATCGAAACCGAGTTCGACGCGCTGTTGACAGATATTACGCCCAGCGCTGACCTCGTGGATATGGTTAGAGCGCTGGTCAACGATGTCACCGATCAACAGCTCCAGCTCCAAAAAGACGAGCGGCAATTGCTCCGCAAACAGCGCCAGCAGATCGAAAATCAGATCGATGGGCTAGTGGATCGCATCGTAACCAGCGAAAGCGACACCGTTGTCCGTGCGATGGAAAACCGGATTTCAGCACTGGAAAGCCAAAAACTAGAGGTGATTGAGCAGCTGGAAGCCCCCAAGATACAGACACCTGACAGGAATGGTTTCGAACATGCCCTGAAATTCCTCCAAAACCCGCAGAATTACTGGCATTCCGGCGATCCGAAGAAGCGCGGTTTTGTTACGGAATTGACCTTTTCGAGTCCGTTGTTCTACGAGAGAGGTGAGGGATTTCGAACCCCAGAATTGTCTTTACCTTTCAAAGCCTTAAAAGAAATCAACGACCCTGAAAAAGCCATGGCGCACCTTGGAGGAGAAAGTTCGAGGATGCTCATTGGCGCTTTTTCAAGCTGGATTGAGAAAAATGCCTTATAGGCTCGTCTTAATTCGCCGTTTTAGGATGATCTGCCTGTGGAACGCTGATGCTATTCGCTCATAGCGATATAATGCATTGATTATTACTTTGATTCGGAAACTTTATTAGCCTTGTGATATTGATGCTTTTCGATTTGCAAAATATCGATTATTTGAGACTTAATACTTTTTTTTATTGGAGGCGAAGGAGTCTCAGGTGGATCTTCTAAAATGAAATATTAGCCTCAGGCTTATTTGAATTGAATATTTATTGCTGGGGACTTCTCTGATTATAGCGGGTGTATAATGTCAAATACCAAAATTTATGCGTAATAAAATGAAAGAGGGGATACCAGTCGACGGAAGCGAGCTTCGCAAATTTGTCGGTTCGACCGTACTTCTTTTTGCCTCCGTATCGGTTACAATATTTCTTACAAATAACGCGTTCGCAGAGTTTTCGGAAGTCAAAGAGTCTTTGACGAATCTAAAATACCTAGGGCTGGTCTTTTTCTACGGGACTCTCGTAACAATAGCTTTTCTGGTAGTGGCTTGGCTGCTGCAACTATATCAGCCTCCTTGGATTGTGAACCATAGCAGGGATCTTGTTGATGCAAATAAGAGATTAGAAACAAACATTGGTTTGATTCATAGTAGTGTCGATCAAAATGAAGGTAATGAATCGATAGTTGATACCTTTCGAAGCTTATCTGCAGAACTGAACACGATCGCGTCAGATTTCGAAAAACTGAAAAACTATGAGGACCTGATCGCCAAACGTCGAATATTTTATACCGACAATGCTGACAAAACTATGCTCAAGTTGATCGCTAGCGACGATATGGTCTCAACTAACACAAAACAAGTTAGGCTTGTCGGGACGATGATTGGAGGATCTGGAAAACAAGGATATGACCTCGTAGAAAGTATTGATGCTTTACACCGCAAGAGAATAAAAAATTGCGCAAGTAATTCTGGTAGTATATCTTCATTGCCGTTTGAGGAGTGCTTCATCGCTTGCCCGGGATTAGTTGATGAGGACCAGACGGAAATAAACGGTCTCAATACCTATGTCGCTTCCGCTCGCCACTTTGCTTTGACAGTATTAAAAAATTTATCCGCTAAAATGGCAGAAAATGATAGGTTCAACGCTAATGTATCGATTTATATTTCATATAAAGGAACAGATACATACCCAGCTTGGCACATGTGGGGTGATTCTGCAGTGTTTTTGCTACATTCGTTAGGCTTTACCCATAGAAAAGAAGAAGCGATTGCATTGGGTCGAGAGATCCCCGTCGCTATGAGTGCAATAAATGATGGTGAAGAAAATATCTTTGGTGACGAGATTGAGCGACTAAAGAATCACTTCGAGAATGATTTATTTTTTATGAATGAAAAACTTCAGCATGAAAGATGGAATTACAACTGCATGTCTGGTGTATTTTCTTTGCAGAATATAAACGTTGATGCTGGAAGACGAGTCGAAGCAACTGAACCTCCTGACGTGAGCGAGTCTACAGCAAGAACTTTCACTCATAAAATGGAGGAAGAGATTAAGAAGAGACGTGAACAAAATGGTGGCTTTTTCAGTAAACATAAGACCTGGGCGGATTTTGAAAAAACTGTTAATTCAAAAAGGAATGGGATAGATTTTAACAGGGAGGAGCTGGATGAATTGAGCGCTTGTTTTTCGAAAATAGCCAAAATTAATTAAGACTTACTATGATTAAAAAAACCTTCACATTTGTAATAGTAACACTGGCTTTACTAGGCTTTTGTTCATGCGTCCCTAAAGAAAAGGAATCACAGCGTTTAATTCTAGCAGAAAATCTAGTTCCATTATCCAGTATAACGATAATCGCTCAGATCAATGGGTATTTTGTTGACAATGGGCTTGATGTTGAAACAGTTACATTCTCCTCAGGAAAAGCTGCCCTTGACGCAGTTTTGGGCGGCTCTGCTGATTATGCGACGGTTGCGGAGACTCCAATAATGTTTGCTGGAGCTCGTTCACTTCCTGTTAGAGTTCTCGGCACTTTCACATCTTCACCAGACGATTGTAAGCTAGTAGTAAATACGATTAAAGGAATTGAAGATCCTAAAGACCTGAAGGGGAAGAAAATAGCAGCACTCCAAGGGACCAGTTCCCATTATTTTCTATCAAAGTTCCTCTCTGAAAATGGCTTATCTTTTTCGGATATTGAATTTTTATCGATGAGGCCAACTGAGATGCCCGCGGCTTTTTCGCGAGGAGATATTGATGGTTACGCGATGTGGGAGCCCCATGCGTCTAGGGGTATGAAGTCTATCGGTAGTGATGCGACGTTTTTCTCGGGGGCTTCTTTTTACACAGAAACCTTCAACATTGCTTTTGTAGGAGATTCAGAAACTCTCAATGATGAAGTTCATGTGAAGTTTTTAAGGGCACTATTAGATGCACAGAACTTTATAAACACTGAGAAAGAGGAAGCCATCAGAATAGTTGCCAAGAAGACAGGGATGGAAATCGAAGAGCTCTCTGATATTTGGGAAAACTATGATTTTAAGGTGGAGATAATGCCGGGCTTCGAAGATCTGTTGTCGAGCCAATATGAGTGGGCTGTATCTGAGAAAATAATACAAAAAGCATCTCAAGTAGATATTGATTTTTCCCAGTTAATGTATCGCAACCCGCTAAACACTGTGTCTAACTAAAAATATTTGAGATGATAATAACAGTTGATAAGTCGGTTTTTGAGCATGCTAATATTCAATTGAGGAATTGGTATGGGTTACACAGGTCCGCATTTTATGACGTGCTTCAAACGGGGAAGACTATTCGAGCTGAAGAACTTGAGGGAGTAGAGCTTGAACCACTCTCCGAGATTGGGCTGCTTGATGATTCTAGTAGCCTAGTAAGCACAAATAAATCGATTACGAAGTTTAGGGACCTATTCATCGTAAGTGACCGACCCGATGATCAAAACTTAAATCGTGTATTCCCTCCCTTTCAAGATGAATCGATATTGTTAGCGGAGTCTGCAACAAGGAAAAAATCTCATAGATTTTTAGATGTAGGTACTGGGTCTGGCATCGTTGCCCTTGCTGCAGCTAAGTATTCTGCCGACCACGTCGTCGCGACCGACATAACACTAGAATCAAAAGAAGAGTTTGAATTTAATGCTCGATTAAACGGCTTAGAAAATAAGTGTGAATTCATTCTTAGCGACGTTTACGAACATCTTTCGAACAAAGAGAAATTCGATGCGATTTCCTGCAATCCTCCATTTGTGCCTCTACCAAAGAGCTTCGACTATTTTGTGCATTCTCATGGCGGCAGTGATGGTTTGGAGGTGTATTTTCGTCTAGTAAAAAGACTCCCTGAATTCTTATCCGAAGACGGAGAGCTTCATATGGTTATGCTCAGTTTGCTAAAGAATAATCGCCCTATTATCGAGAATAGTCTCATGAACCTACCGGAGTCGTTTGTATTTTCAATTGATCAAGTTTACGAAGTCGGTGACGTTGACATCTTAGGATTCTATGATTGGCTTCCCAAAACAGTCCCTTGCTTAGAGTGGTTAAAAAGCTTATTAAATAACGGTTATTCTAGAATAGGATATTTTTCATTGGTAGTTAGCGGTAGGCCTTCGATAACAACCAAGCTATCAGACGTGAAAGATGAATCTTGGCCAGAGTTATCAAATTCTTTCAAGAATAGGTCGAAAAGATATATTCGGTGCGACAGTTAAGTTTTTTCATCGCGCAGGAGGTGTAACAGATCATGAAATATATCACTCTACTTTCTGTAGTGATAATCTGGCACATTGCCTCTATTTTTGAGTTCTACGATACTACCTTTTTTCCAGCTCCTAGCAGTGTATTACACCAATTCTTAGAAGATTTAAAAACAGGTCTTTTCGTGGAAGATCTAATAGCAAGTCTCAAACGAGTAAGTGTCGGTTTTATAGCTGCAGTTGCTATAGGATTACCTTTGGGTTTGCTTACTTTTTTCTCCAAGATTGCAAACAATACCGTAGGCGTCCTTATATCGATCACTCGGCCTATACCTCCGATTGCTTATGTTCCTTTTGTTGTCTATTTTATGGGACTCGGTGAGAGTTCAAAATATTTTTTAGTTTTCATAGGTGCTGTAGTTCCTATCTGGACAACGACCCACTATTCACTTTCTCAAACGAATAAGAAATATATTTGGTATGGAGAGACTATTGGGATGAATTTCTTGGAGAAACTTAGATATGTTTATTTGCCAGCAAATAAGAATGCTCTTCTAAACGGTCTTCGGATTGCGCTGGGAATTTCTTTTTATTGTTTGATCGCGGCAGAAATAGCGGGTGCGACTCATGGAATCGCATATCGGATCGATGTATCGAACCAAGTTTACAATGTCGAAAGGATGATAATAGGTATCGTTTCATTGGGTTTCTGTAATTATGTGGCCCAGCTTTTACTTTTCGACATTTCCTTTTTTAGGAGGGTATCATGAAAAAAGTTGCTGTTGAACTATCGAATGTTTCGATTAACTACGATGCTGCTAGAGATAATCCTGTTGTTGCGAATATTAATTTAAAAATAGAAGCGGGAAGCTTCTCCACAATTATTGGAAAATCTGGATCCGGGAAATCATCTATATTACACGCAATCGCCGGTCTTGTGCCAGCGTCAACAGGTAGTATTCGCCACAAAAACATAAATGTCCTTGGCCCATCCACCTCAAGGTCGGTGATTTTCCAAGATCTTTCAATATTTCCATGGCTAAATGTTAGCGAAAACATTGCACTACCTCTTAAGCTTCAAAGGTTGTCATCTGATGAAATAGTAAACCATGTTAATACGTGGCTGGATCGGTTTGGTCTTAGGGACGCAGAAAAGAGCTCAATAGATACTCTCTCCGGGGGAATGAAGCAAAGGGTTGCTCTAGCACGAGCATTTGTTTCGAATGGGGATATTCTACTCCTCGATGAACCGTTTAACGGTCTAGATCCGCTTCTAAAAGAAAAGCTTTATACTGATTTGCTCAGTGCGTGTGAGAATAGTGGCAAAACTATTGTTCTCGTCACACATGATATCGAAGAGGCTATTTTTTTGTCGGATTGTGTCTATCTACTCGGGTTGAAATCTAAGCAGATTGATAGCGTTTTCAAAGTAGAATTTCAGAGGCCGCGGAATTTAGGTATTCGCAAAAATAATGAATTTGTAAGGAGGCGATTCAAAATACACGACGAACTTATGTTGTCATAAGCGTTGTGTCCTTGAGTGCGTAGCAAGATGTGTTTTTGTAAACAAAAACCGCTTCGCTACATCTTGTCGGAGGGGGCTTTGCCCCGCTCCTGAACCTCCCCCTGAATGATGGGGCGCTGCCCCTTCAAACTAACCCCATTTCAGACCCAAGACAAAACGCGCCATTGAGCGCGTTTTTTTGTGTCTGTCGTTCACGCCCACCTGCCAAGCGTAAAGGATACTAGATGGCTAGACCAAAGAAACATGCTGACCAGTAAAAATCTGCGACCGTGATCTTTCGGATTACTCAAAGCGAATACCTTCGCTTATCACACAAAGCGGCGGCGATGGGAGTAAGCGTTAATGCGCTGGCGCGGCAAATGGCTCTTGGCGGGTCAGAAACGGTTCAGGTTAGAACGCATAATCACGCCGACCCCGCGCTGATCCAGCAGCTTCACCATATCGGCGTGAACCTCAACCAGATCACCAAGCGGTTTCATATCACGGGCAACACCCCGAGGCATCTGGAAACGCTATGCAAACGCATCAATGCGCTGATGGATAAAGCGCAACTCTAGGGAGAAATCAAAATGGTTCCTGTAATCGCAGGCATGGGAACGTCCTTTAAAGGGGCGTTCCTGTATTATTGTCATGACAAAGACGCGCTGACCGATGCGCGGGTTGCGTGGACAGAAACGCTGAATTTGATGGCGGATACCGCCGAAAAAGCATGGCGGTTTATGGCTTACACCGCCCAAAGTCATGATCGTCTAAAGCAGGCCGCTTGCGTTAAGAACACAGGCCGTAAATTAGAAAAACCTGTCTTCACCTATTCGCTAAGCTGGCACCCTGAGCAATCCCCGACCAGGCGTGAAATGATGCAAGCTGCCAAGGAGTCGCTCAAGCGCCTTGGCCTAGAAGAGCACCAGACCTTGATCGCTTGCCACCACGATGAGCCGCAGCCGCATATTCATATGATCGTTAACCGCGTGCATCCACTTACCGGGATCGCTGCAAAGCTCAGCCGATCTAAACGCAAGCTGTCAGATTTTGCGCGGCTCTTTCAGCGGCGTGAGGGCACAGATTATTGCCCTGCCCGTGAGGATAACCACCGCAAGAGGCAGCGCGGCCAGCAGACCAAACATGGCGATCCGGTGATCGTGAAGGCATGGGAGGCCAGCCAAAACGGGCGTGATTTTATGACAGCGTTACAGACTGAAGGCTACCAACTTGCACAGGGTAATAAACGGCTGGTTGTGGTGGATCGCTACGGCAAGGCGATCAATCCGGTGCGACATCTGCCGGACGTAAAGACCAAGCATTTCAATGCACGACTATCCGACCTTGATCTCACCGCCCTGCCTGATGCGGCCACTTTACAGGCACAACACAAACAGACGGAAAAACAAAAACGTAACGCAGAGAAACAACAGCAAGAGGCTTTGGCAGAACAACACGCCATCCGCCTTGCTGATCTACAAAACCAGCATCTAGAAGAACGCGCCCAGCTTTATACCAGCCACCATACCCGCATTGAGAAAGCCAAAACCGAGCTTGCTGATTACTATGGCTTGGCTGATCAAAAAGCGAATATCCGCAGCCTTAATACGAAGCTCAAAAAGGTTGGTTTCTTTGGGAAGCTTTTGGGGCGTCACAAGAAAATCTGTTCTGAACGCGATAACCTGATCTTAACCTTGCGCGATGCACAAACCCGCTACCACGAGGCAATCAGCACCCTAGAACACAAACGCGACCGTGATCTGAAAATCCTCACCAACCGCCAAAAACAAGCCGTAAAACGTCTAAAAAACCGCTTGCAGGAACAAGCTTTCCCGCAACAGAGCAAAGAACAACACAGGCATCGCTCATATCAGCAATCATCACGCGGCTTTCAATTATGACGGTTTTCAAAAAAACTGTCGGATAAACAGCGATTGAAAAACGCATCTATAAGCATGAGTGAGCTTCTAAATTCCCCAGATCATAAACTTGTTGATGCAAACGGCCTCTTGAAAGCCTTATTTGAACCAGATTGCCGTCCATCTTTGCGGTGGGTGCGGCAGATGCAAGCGCAGCGTAAAATCCCCTATATCAAGATCGGGCATCTGGTGCGCTTTGATATTGAGGCTGTAAAACAGGCTTTGGCTGACCGCTGCACGGTCAGACCGCGTTCCGGTCGTCTGCGCATCTGATGGCATTTGACCGCAGAGCGGTTGCCAAACGGTTGCCAAAAACGCCTCATTTGGCTGCATTTCGTGAAATTTGACTTCACGGCTCTGCAAAAACAAAAATCCCGCAAGTCACTGACTGTGCGGGATTTAAGGCTTTAAAATTGGGTGCAGGGCTCAGATTTGAACTGAGGACCTTCAGGTTATGAGCCTGACGAGCTACCGGGCTGCTCCACCCTGCAATGGGGAAAGAGTTCAAGATGATGATGAGATCTACGGATGTAAAGAAGTTATTTGGATTTTCGATGCGGTCCACGCTCAATGGTCCGATCAGAGCTCTATTTCCAGAGTCGTTGGGCGGCGGACTCAGGGATCCAGCCTTGGGTGCCATCGGGAGTTAGGATGTAGACGTGATCGTTATGGCTGTGAGCCGTCGATACTTTCTCTCCCGGCGCAAGGGGTCGCAGCGTTGGGCTCTGTTCGGTGGGGGCCAGTTTTAGGATGATGTCATCTTCGGTGATGATGGCCTCGTGATACCAGTCGTATGTTTTCCAAAAGGCCCCGCTGAGCAAAACGATCGCAACGAGACTGAGGTGCTGAGCAAGGCGTAGTTCACTATCGTGATTTGGAAATACTTTAAAAAAGGCCCTCGATATCCAAAGACCCAACCAGGCCCAAAAAAACAAAATAATGAGTATTAACCAAGCGTTTGGAGTGAGGCTTCGCAATGTGTCACTTAGCCAATCAGGATCGATGGTCGGCAGACTTTCCAGAGAGGTAATTTCACTCAGTAGGTTGAGGGTTTTCTCTGCCCGGGGTTTCAATAAAAGAGCTCGCTCAGCGTTGAACCGTGCAGGCCCCGGCTCGTTATTATTCCAATAGGCGACAGCGAGGTTTTGATGAATGGCATAGTTGGTTACGCCTGCATCAACCATTGTTTCGAAGGTTTCTATGGCCGTGGGCCATTCACCGTTTTCAAGGCTGGCAATGGCGGCTTTGAAGTCGGTTTGACTCACAGCAGATTGACCGTTCAACAGCGCTGTGCCTGGCAACAGGCTGAGAAATATCGCGATTGCGGTGAGAAGCTTCATTTCTGGCCCTCCCCATATTGAATCCAAGCGCGCACGAGTTTTTCTGTCCGGGCTGTCCAATCACTAAAGATGATATCTTCTTCAGTCTGGTTGGTTTCGTAGAGATAGTGTTCGATGTCCGCAAAAAAGCTACGCGTGTCCTGACTGACCTCATCTGGGAGGGACGTGACTCTTTCGACCTCTGTGTCGATCTCTTCTGCGGTCCAGGCGAGCGTCGAAGCCCCTAAGCTGAGGCCCATTGCGTGGCGTACCTGCGCCGATACTGCCTGAAGGAACGGAGCCGACTGCTGATCAACCATATTTTTTTCCGCTGCGCTTTGTTGATTTTCGATGGCTGCGCGCACGGCGAAGAGGCGTTTACGAAATTCGTCGCCCTCGAGCTTGCGGCGTATGGCCAGCGCAATACACCCACCACTCACGAGTGCCAGAAGTAGAGCATTACCCCATCGCACTGTGGCTACACTTGCCAGGGGAGTGGGGACACTGCTTAGGGTGCCCAGCTGCGTGACAAAAAGACTGGTATCATCATCGCTTTGTTCGGAAGTCGTGACGAACTCATCGAAGTAAGCATCCAAATCTTCGGCATTGGGATTTGGCGCGACGCTTACTGGAATCGGTTCGGTTTTGATCGTCCGATACGTCTCCAATGCAGTGTCGAAAAATGTGAAGGCGATCTGGGGGATTTGCGTAATTTCGTCAGAGACCGGAATGAGGGAATAGATGAATCGCTTGCGACCGCTATAGCCCAAGCCATCACCACCTTGAAAACTGGATTCTGGATTGAGCGCCCGCCAGTCCTCTCCGAGTTCCAGTTCGAGAGCCTGGATGCGGTCGAAATTTCCGTGGCCAATAATGTCTATACCGAGACGAATGGGTTCGCCCAGCATCGCATCATTTGTCGTGGGACGTGCTTTGATTCCGAACTCGCCGATCGCTCCCGTGAATGAGCGGGGTCGGCCTTTCAATGGCAGCGGTTTTACGGGTATCTCACGCAGGTCTGTTACGATGCGTCTTTCTGAGACGTTGCGGTTAAACATCGCCGGTAATCCTAGACTGCCCAATAGGCTCTGGGTGGAAGATCGACCTCTGTCTGGCTCGGCGATCTGCATGTCGGCTTGATATTGTATGGTCTGGAGACCGCCCTTCACAGGAGTCAGCGTGACTGGGATGGATAGCGTATTGTAAGTCGTGCCATCGCGCTGAGCGCGGCCACGGATAAACTGTTGAGCGCGTGCTGACTCGGCGAAGGCCGTGCCGATCTTATCTACGCGTACGGGCTGAGAGGCGGAAATTTCCTCGGTGACCCAAATTTGGACGGTCGCCTTTACTGTTTCGCCGACATACACTTTTTCCTGTGGCATAACGAGTTCGACGAAGAGGGGACTGCCGCCTGTCCCGGGTGCGGCTTCTTTGATGACTTCCAAGCTAGTGCCTGTCGTGCGAAACACCTCGGAGCCGACCTGCACCTCGAACGAAGGCAGGCTATAGATACCCGGCGTGTTGGCGCGCACGACGTAGGAGTGTATCTCGGATTGGGTGACGCGACTATTGCCGGCGATATTAATTTGCCTCGTTTGCGTGCTCGGCGTGCGGCGCTGCATCTCGAGTCCTGGTATGTTGGGAAGAACAAAATCACCCCGAATATTACCTCGGACTGTGAAACCGCCTGAACTTTGTTGTTCGCTGGAAATGGTTATCTTCAAGAGCGAAGGCTGACCGACAACGATGATGTTCGGTTCAAAGGACACGGTCACATTGGTCCGCGCGTTTTGAGCCTGGATGGTGGAATAAAACATCGGCGCGAGTATGAGCCCGAGAAACGACAGGGGATGCCGCCTCAGGATACTTAGTTGAAGAAAGACTGACTCAATAATCCCGTGCATCGCGGTCTTCTGGGCGTGTGGTGATGATAAAAGGCAATTGCCGCTCCTGTTCTTTCAGCGTGTTGAGTAGGCGGTCGGCGTCCTCGGCGGTCATCTGAATGGCCCGCATATTCTCAGAGTCTAACTCGACGTTTTGTAGAGCTTCGCTCGCGTCCGCTAGTTCGTCGTCTTCGGGCTGCTGCCCCTCCATCTCCTCGCCGGGTTCTTGTGGGTCGATCTCTTGATCGGCATATTCTTCAGCTGACTTTTCACTCTGGTTCTCGGCATTGGGCTCCTGGGGTTCTTGGCCTTGCTGTTGTTCCTCGTTGTTGGCCTGTGAGTCTTGGGAGTCCTGGTTGTTTTGCTCGTTGTTTTGACTGTCTTGCTGCTGTTGCTGTTCGCCCTGCTCTCCTTGGCTATCCTGATTTTGTTGGTCTTGTTGGCTCTGTTGTTGTTGCTGCTGCTGTTGTTCGGTCTGACGAATCAGCTCTGCTAGCTTTTGAAGCTCTTCGTTTCCTGGATAGCGATCTAAGCCCTCAAACACCGCTTGTTTGGCGAGTTCGAGTTCGTCATCATAGAAAGCTCGTGCTCCGGCGTCAAAGTAAGCCAAGGGTGAAAGTTGTGCGATTGCCGCAACGGGTAACAAAGTTATGAGTAATAATTTAAAAATGTGGCGCAGGGTCTTCATGGTAACGGCGATTCGGATTCACCCTCGGCGCGACTACGCTCTGCTTCGTCCGGTGGAGGGGGTGGGGCGAGAATGTTGGAGATAGCCGATATCCGCATCCGTTTGTCTTGGAAGTGGATGGATGTTGGATCCTGCTTTGCGACTTCGTTAAGGAGTTCAGCCGCTTCGATAAATCTATTTTCGGTGACCCATTGGTCTGCGAGGGCTTCAGCTTGAAGCACCGCTTCAGTCGGAGATTTGAGAGCTTGTATCATCTCTTCAAGAGCAGCCTCGATCCGGGGAATCATCGTTTCATGGCGTTCAAATTCCTTCCAAGGCGGGCCTTGTTGCTCAATCCAGCTCGTCAGCTTGTCGAGGTTTGAGCTGACATCTTCCGCTTCTGGATCGAGTTCAGCAGCATTCAGCCAGTTGGTTTGGGCCTCATTGAGTAGGGAAAAGCGAGCCCGGGGCTGGGGGGCCTGGTCGGATACGTTTTCGTTTAACGCGCGCACGGCACGCAAGATTTGTTCGCAGCGTGTCCAAGCGTCGCGTCGTGCAGGAATGTTGGTCAATGCTTGCTCCCCGGCTTCAAGCGCTTGAGCTGCGGTTTCGAAGAGCGAGCGAATTTGCTCGTTTATTTGAAGGAGATCGAACGTGCTGACATCGACTTTCAATGCCTGTAGAGTCTGACTCAGACCAAGACTATAGAAAGCATCAGCCTGGAGTACGATATCGCCGGTTCGCAGAGCATTTTTGAAACCTTCGGCCGCTTTGATAAAGTCGTCATTGCGGAAGGCAGCGACTCCCAGGTTGTAAGCGAGGAGAACATTTTCGGGTTCTTCTTCTGCAGCCAGTGACAGGGTGATCTGGGCGGCAGGAATGTCCCCATCTTGAAGCTGTTGGGTCCCTGTGTATGCCGAAGCCTCCGTGTATTGCGGTAAGGCGAATGAGCTGAGTGTAAGGATGGCGGCGGCCTTCATGCTCTGGCCGAGCGTGCGCGACCGTCGATTGTTGATGAAGAATGAAAGCGTCAGACAGATGAGGCCAGGGATGGCAAACCAGGTGAACCGCTCATGGGAGATTTCCCGCTCAGTCGAGTCGCGTAACTCATCTGGGATCTCAGAAAGACGCTCATTATATAGACGTTCCAAACCGGTTCCTGCGACACCCAGCGGCACGTAGAGCCCTCCTGCTGCCTCGGCAATGTGTCGCAGCGTATCATCGTCGAGGCGCGTGATGACTTGGGTGCCGTCATCGTTTGTGAGATAATTAATGTTGCCGAAGCGGTCGCGGACTTGGATGCGTGACCCGTTGCGACTGCCAACCCCGACTGTGTAGATAGTCATACCTTTCTCGGCGGCTTCACGTGCTGCCTCGATGCCGCTCGCTTCTAAATCTTCTCCATCGGTGAGTAACACCAGAATCTTCATGTTTTGATTCTCGGGAAAGGCGGCATCCGCCTCCTTGATCGCGGCAGCGATGTTTGTCCCGCGGTAGGGTATAATGTCGGCCTCTACAGCATCGAGAGCCAGGCGGAAGGCATTGGTATCGAAGGTCAATGGACACTGTAGAAAGGCTTCTCCGGTAAAGGCGATTAGACCGACACGGTCCCCACGAATCTGGGGGAGTAGGGCTTCGATTGCCATCTTAGACCGCTGCATCCGCGATGGGGGGATGTCCTCGGCAAGCATACTCTTCGATGCATCGAGGGCGAAGAGGATGTCGATGCCTGCCGCGTTGAGTTCGATAGTTTCGTTGCCCCATTGAGGACGTGCCGCAGCGAATCCGAGGAAAACGATGGAAAGCAGCAATAAAACGTTGCGTGACCACGTGATGCGCCGGCTTTCATGCTGCAACAGTCGATTCGCCAAACGCTTGGAGATAAAACGGCCAACACGGCGACGGATACGTCCCTGGCTGCTTTGCATGAAGAAATAGATCGCCACGGCGGCGACCAGCGCAATCAAGAAGGCTGCTGGATAAACGAGGCTCATGGGATGCGGCGCATGCGGGTGTTGCGGAGTAATTCTCCAAAGCAGAGCAGGCCCAGAGCCGACCAGAGCGGCCAGGCGAACAACTCATTGTGCGTCGAGACGCTGTTGACTGTCACCTCGGTCTTTTCCAGCTCATCGATTTCTTCGTAGATGCGCTCAAGGCCTTCCGTATCCGTAGCTCGGTAGAAGCGTCCCCCTGTCGTCTCAGCAATCGCTTTCAACGTGCTTTCATCTACAGGGATATTGCTGCGGCCTCCCGGAATAGGTCTGCCGTTACGATCTCGAAAGATGCGGCCATTGCGATCGACGCGGGGGAAGGGAACGACGTCTTGGGAGCCGGCTGCAATGGTGTAGACCTTTACCCCATGCGCCGCCGCGGCCTCAGCTGCGGAGCTGGGCGAAATGAGACCTCGATTGTTTTCTCCGTCAGAGAGTAGGATGACGACCTTGCTCTGAGCTTCCAGCTCGCGGAGTCGGTTGACGGAGGTGCCCAGAGCATCACCCACGGCTGTGCCACCTGGTGAGATTAAGCCCACTTCGAGTCGGGCGAAATTTGTCTTCAGCCAATCGTGCTGAAGCGTGAGTGGGCTCACGAGGAATGGGGCTTCGGCGAACGCAACGATGCCGATGCGGTCGAACTCGCGCTCCTCAATAAAACCAGCAACGACCGTCTTTACGGCTTCCAAGCGCGTGTCACGCTGCCCTTCGATAAAGAAATCCATAGCCCGCATCGAGCCGGACACATCGATCGCGAGCATGATGTCGACGCCGTTAGACTGGACGTTTTCTTCGGTTTCCGTGAGGCGAGGCCGAGCCAGAGCAATAACGACGAGTGCCCAGGGGATGACCAAAAACAAGAGGATCGGTAAGCCGGACGCCGCTTTCACGGGGCGCGGGCCTTTGCGCAGAAGCTTGAGGCTACTGAATTTCACCGATGCCGGCTTTCCCTGTCTGCCTTTGAGGAAGAAGAACAGCGGAATCAGCAACAGCGCCAGTAGCCAGAGCGGTTGACCAAAATTAAACATCAGGCAGTCGCCGCCTCCTTCGGCAAGGGTGGGGGCGATGCGGGTCGGTTCTCGTTCTGTTTGTTGCGGGTGATGGATCGGTAGAGGGTCTCGATCAATTCGCGGGCCTGTTTGAGTAGACGTTGTTTTTCTCCTACCTCAACGCTTTGTTGAGCAAATTTGGCTAAATCACAGAGTTCTAGAAATTCTTCCAAACCGTCCCGGGTGGCTTCATCGAAAAGGGGGTGTTCTTGAATGGCCTGTAGGAATTCTTCTGTGGTCTGCTCTTGTGCAGGGAGTGAGCAGGCGTGCTCGATGTAGCCGCGCAGGATGTCGGATACCGCACTGGAGTAGATACGCGTTTCCATCTCCGTAGCTTTGGGCTCCAGAGCTCTCAAAGCTTCGAGTGCTTCATTCAGAGGATTAATTTTGCGCGCTGCTAGCGGCTTAGTTTTCCCACCACGCATCAGCCAAAAGACGAGCACCAACAAGAGAATTGCACCGGCGGCAAAGGCGTAAATTGCCCATTCAGGAAACAGGGGAATCGATGTGTGCGGCCGCAGGGGCGCGAAGTCATCGGGCGTCAATGAGAACGGAGGTTTCGCTGGAGTTTGTATCCTCATCGCAGGTTAGACGCGTGCTCCGCGGCGATTGAATATGGCTTGGAGTGAGGCGACATACGGTTCGGCGGTATCGACGGTCACACCGTCGACGCCCACTTTGCGAAAAGTCTTTTCGACCAGGTCTATGCGGTCTCGGTTGTTGCGTAGGAAGGCTTCACGCACCGTCGCGTCGCTTGTGTTGACCTCCATGATCTCCCCCGTCTCAGCATCTTCTAGGCGGATCCAGCCGACATCCGGCAGCATCATTTCGCGGGGGTCGGAGATGTTGATGCAAATTAGATCGTGGCGTTGATTGACGAGCGCGATTTGCGAGGCGACCGGGTTTTCTTTCCCATCCACGGTCTCTTCCCAGAGGTCTAGAAAATCGGATATAAGGCAGACGATGGCCTTACGATGCAGGATGCGTTGTAGGCGTTTCAGCGCTAAGTCAGTTCGTGTGCCGTGATTTTTTGGCTCAAAATAGAGGCATTCGCGGATGATGCGCAGGACGTGCTGACGTCCTTTTTTAGGTGGAACGATCAATTCGACCTGATCGGTATAGATGAGCAGGCCGACCTTGTCGTTGTTTCGCGTCGCCGAAAATGAAAGCACGCTGGCGATCTCTGCCGCGCGTTCGCGCTTGGTTTGGTCGCTAGAGCCAAAATCACCCGATCCGCTCAGGTCCAGCACGATCATCATCGTCAGCTCGCGCTCTTCTCGGAATTTTTTGATGAACGGCCGGTCCATCTTTGCGGTGACGTTCCAGTCGATCGCGCGCACATCGTCTCCCGGGACGTATTCGCGCACCTCCTCAAAATCCATGCCCTGGCCGCGGAAGCTGGAATGATAGGCACCGGTCAAGGATTCCGTAACCATACGACGTGTCCGGATCTCGATCTGCCGGACTTTTTTTAGAATCTCGGCGGTTGAAGGTTCGACGGCCATCGCGGCTTAAGGAACAGGAACAGTCTCAAAAATCTTTGCCAGGAGGTCTTCCGACTCAATGCCTTCAGCTTCAGCTTCATAGCTTGCAATCACACGGTGGCGCAGGACGTCGGCCCCGATAGTTTTGACATCCTGGGGTGTGACAAATGCGCGGCCCTGCAACAGAGCCCAAGCCTTCGAAGCGACTGTCAATGCGATGGTGGCACGCGGGGATGCTCCGAATTGAATGAAAGACTCGATGTCGAGTTTGTAGGCCTTTGGTTCGCGGGTCGCAAAAACGAGGTCGAGGATGTAGTTTTTCACTTTTTCATCCATGTAGATTTCGTTGACCAGGCTGCGTGTCTTGAGGACCTGTTCCATCTCGATCACGGCATTGATTTCCGTATCCGAGGTCGTTTTACCCATGCTATCGAGGATCTCTAGCTCGTCTTCCCGGCTGGGATAGCCGATCTTCAATTTGAGCATGAAGCGGTCGACCTGCGCTTCCGGGAGGGGATACGTGCCCTCCTGGTCAATCGGATTTTCCGTGGCTAGGACCAAGAATGGACTGGGCAGCGTGAAGGTTTCGTCGCCGATGGTTACTTGACGCTCTTGCATCCCCTCAAGCAGAGCGGATTGCACTTTGGCTGGTGCCCGGTTAATTTCGTCAGCGAGGACCAGATTGGCGAATATGGGACCCTTTTTCGTGAAGAAATTGGCTTCCTTGGGATTGTAGACCAGAGTGCCGATGATGTCGGCGGGAAGGAGGTCAGGTGTGAACTGAATCCGTGAAAAGTCTGCATTGATCGCGGAGGCCAGTGTGCGGATGGACAGTGTCTTTGCCAGGCCGGGAACACCCTCAAGCAAGATGTGACCATTGGCAATCAGGCCAATGATCAGGCGGTCAATCAGGTATTTTTGCCCGACAATAACTCGGCTCATCTCGCGACGGAGTTGTGCGATCCATTCCGATTCGCGATGAATCGATTCTTTGAGTTGTTCCAGAGAAAGGCTCATGTAGTAATTCTAAGGAGTTGTCTGTGAGGAAGATGACAGCGTTGATTCAAATTGATTTGTCAAAATTCATCCGGCTTATGCCAGACAAATTCTGAGTTATCCAGTTCCCTCTTTGAAGAGACCGTACCAAAATTCGCCAAAACTCAAAAATTCAATTAAGACTTAGAGAATGGGAAGAGACATTATATTGGCATCTGGATCACCGCGACGGCGTGAGATTCTGGGGCGGATCGTCAGCGCGTTCCGTGTCGAGCGCAGCGATGCCGATGAGATCGATACCTTGGCTGAATCTGAAGGGTCGCCCGAAAAATTTGTCTCGATCAACGCTGAGATGAAGGGGGTCGATGTTTCAAATCGTTTCTCGGATGCCGTTGTCTTAGCGGCAGACACAACGGTATTCCTCGACGACCAGGTGCTCAATAAACCCAAGAGCATGGAAGCGGCTCACGCTATGATCCGTCTCCTCTCAGGAAGAGAGCACCAGGTGCTGACTGGAGTTTTTATTTCTAACGGCAGGGGCGATGAGCCTGAGATCTTTGTCGAAACGAGCACGGTGCATTTCAATCCCCTGAAGGACACAGATATAGAGCGCTATTTTACGCTGGTCGATCCGTTGGATAAGGCGGGAGCATATGGAATCCAGGCGGGAACGGATATTATTCTGAAGCAAATCGAAGGATCTTTCAGCAATGTCATGGGTCTTCCCGAAGCGCGGGTGCGGCGCTATTTTGCAGAGATTCTCGGAATTGCGATCCTACCCAGAAACAATGATGATTGAAGAGCCTCCAGAGAGATCAAAGACTGGTCCTGCGTGGCCGGGTCTGGGCGATGATTCGGGCTCGGAACAAAAGATAGCGGGTGGGTCTATGCTCGTCATTTCGATCCTGCTGCATCTATGGCTTGTAGCCTTATTTTGGGACGATTTTCTGGGCTTGGGAAATTTTGAGGAAGTGATCGAAGAAGCAGCAGAGGAGAGTTACGTATTGGAACTCCAGCCTGTAGAAGAGGAGCCTCCTGAATATATTCAGACCAACCCAGATGTGCCGGATAACGAGCCGGACGAATCTCCTTTTGTGTCCAACCGAGATCAACAGGCAGCGCGAGAAAATCCCGTGCCCGGCAGCGACGATCCTATCCCCACGATCGAAAGCGATGAAGAGGGCAATAATATTGTCGAATCGAGCCTCGAAGAGCCGAGCCCCCCATCGCCTGCAGTGCCCGCGATGCAGGGCCAACCGGGTGCGGAGCAGGCCCGACCTGGCGAGGGTGAAGTGACGCAAGCAGATCGGCAGGTCGGCACGCCCACACGTCGTGGTATTCCTGATGGTGCCGATGCGGCAGATCCCGTGCGGTCCGAATCCCCTCAGCAAGAAACTGCTCAAACCCAGCAACCAGAACAACAGCCTATCCCGTCATTCATTCAGCCTTCCTCCGAACCGTCACCTCCACCAGCCTTTCTGCAACGTGAAGAAGCCGAATCCCTGGAGGGCGAAGGCGCCGGCCTAACTCTGGTCGAACCTGGAGTAAGCGAAACGCCGTTCCAAGCCATGGCACCCTCGCGGATTATCCCCACAGTTCGACGCAGCCAGCCCAATTTCCGCATTGTTCAGGAGACTCCCGTGATTCCGCCACGCGGCGAACCGGAGGGTCTCGCCGAGACGCCCAGTGATCAACCTGGCGAGACTGAGCAAGCCGCCACTCCCGAGTTTCAGCCTTCGACCGAGGCACAAGTGCCGCGGCCACGCATCCGCATTTTACCTCAGACCACGCCAGGACCCCTGATGGATAACCCTGGGACGTTTGCTGGACGTGAGGGTACCGTAGCAGTCGATGCTGAGTTCTCGGCATTTGGTGAATATACCGCGCAATTTCTGAATTATATCTCTACCTCATGGCACCGAACACTCCGCGGTATGCAGATGCGCGTCGGCGATTCGGGGACCCGTGTGATGATACAATTTGAGCTCAACAGCGATGGCAGTATCGCCGATATGAAGACCCTCGAGTACACCTCTTCTCGGCTCATGATGAATGTCTGCCGCGACGCCATCCAGAGCAGAGCCCCCTACGATCCGTGGCCCCAGGATATGATCGAGCTATTTGGCGATAGCCGGACCATGACGATTACATTTCATTATCGCTGATGGGGACTGTTCCAGATCATTTAAACTGGCTGCTTGAGCTGCCGTTGCACGATCGTGCGACGGTCCTAGCCACGCATCCCAGCGGCCTGATAGCCATCGATAAAGGAGCCGGGCTGCTTTCGCATCCGAATCCGCAAGCGCCAGCAAAAAAGCGGGCTGCTACTCAACTGGCCATCAATCGCGGGATTGCGAAAAAGCCGAAGGACGCTGCGTCGGAGCCCGTTTGGCTGCATGCTACTTATGACTTCGCCAATGAGCAATTTGAGTATGGGTCCCATCGTATCGTGCTCTGTAATCGGCTCGATTCGGCTACTTCAGGCGTTCTTATTTGCTGTGCCGATCCTGAGCTGGCTGCTGAAGTGAAGCGCCGCTGGGCCAAGCGCGAGGTGGAGAAAATTTATCTCGCTGTCGTCCGCGGTATGGTGGAGCGGCAAAGTGCACGCTGGACAGACCGCCTGCAGATGAGCCGAGGTGGCAATGAACGGGGCGTGCGTGTCCAGGGCCGGGGAGCACTTGGAGGCCATCCGGCTCGCGAACCAGCCAAAAGCACCATGCGCCGCTTTTATATCGCTCGCACCGAGCCGCGCGTTTCCCTGGTCGAACTCAGCCCGATCACCGGACAAACCCACCAGCTCCGCGTCCAATCTGCGATGCATCATATGCCTATTGTCGGCGACCGCAAATACGGTGATTTTGCCTTTAATCGGGCGGTCGAAAAACGTTTCCCGAAAGTAAGAGGCCGTATGTTCCTCCATTCGCACAAAATCCGCATCCAGCTAGATTGGCAGGGCAAACCAATCGATTTCACGGCCACGGCTCCGATTCCCAAAAGCTTCAGTGAAGTGCTGCGGAAGGATGTGACTGGATCTATGGGGCTCTGAGCTTTATTTTTTGGGATCCGCTAATGGACGCGAATTACCGCTAATGTTTTGTTTTTGTGATGGGGGTTGTGTGTCGGATGACCGATTAGAGCTGAGACGCCATGCGTAGAGTGATGGCGACAGCCATTGCTGCACTTGAGCTTTTGCCCACCCCAAGGCAATCGCTCTCGCGATCACGCTACAGAAAGAGCATTGTTTCGCGATTCTGATCGAAGCTGGGCTTAACAGGTTTCAAACGTTGTAGGAGCGGCGCTCTGTCGCCGCTGGAGCTGTTCGGCTACAACTGAATACAGTGGCAGTTGGGTTTAATTTTTTTGAATCCGCGAATGGACGTGAATAAACGCGAATGTTTTGTTTTGTGAAGGGGGTGTTTGTCGGCTGACCGATTAAAGCTGAGATGCCGTGCGTAGAGCGAGGGCGATAGCCATTGCTGGATCTTTGCTTTGACCCACCCCCAAGGCAATCGCTCTCGCGATCACCCTACAGAAAGAGCAGAGTTTCACCAAGGCTGGTCACGAGCATTGTAGATTCGTACTTGAGTCCCGAGTAGGTAAGAAGCATCAAACGGACGGGCGAATTTTTGCCCTTCTATCAACTATGAAAGTTCTCATCCTGATATCATTCGCTCTCTCTGCTGCTATTGTTCAAGTCCAGGCCCAAGTTGCGGATCCCAGAGTAGGAAACAGAAACCCTCTTCAAGGGACTTTATTCACTCTTTCGGAGGCATCGCAGGTTGTCGATTCTTGGTATGACATAAGCGGATTTGGTGTTGTTGAAGTCTCAAATTTCCCATGGCTTTACGGCAGGCAATTTGGCTGGATTTATGTGCACGAGACACGGGCGGGATTGGACTCGAAAGCAAAGTGGGTGTGGATCGATTCTCTGACCGGTTGGTATCTTTTTCCTGGAGAAAATGATAACTATGTCTGGTCAGATGCTAGTAAGCAGTGGAATTACTTTCATATCGATTCATCCGGATATGGGTGGCTTCACAGGTTTTCCGTTGGTTTTATTAGATTTTTTCCATCTTGGCAAAGGATCCCGCAGTTCCCATTCCCATCGTTTCCGGATTTTGGCGGTGGTATCGAAATCATTGATTATCCAAGTCGGCCTGGTTACGGCAATGGCGGATTCTTCGAGGTTGGCATAGGGAGAGAACCTGTAGCATCTCCATCGTCACCGTAACAAAGTCTCGGGAGTCGTGCCGCTATTGATCCTAACACTAATCAAGCCGCCGTTAACACTACGAGATCCTAAAATAATAACACAGCCATCCCATAAGGCCTGATGGCGGAGATCAGGGGTGAGTATTGATCGGCTGTAGCGGTTGATCGTGTCTATTGGTCAAAATTGAAAAATAGCGGTTTTGACCATGATAAGCCCTATGCTGTCTCATAGGCACTCCAGTCCTCGCCCGGTAAATATGCGGCTTGCGGCTGAACGCGCATCCTCCACTTACCACCTGCTGTCCCATAGAACGCGAGAATATCATGCAAGTTGAATCGATCCCAAACGACGCCTCGGATCATGGTAAAGACTCGTGCAAAGCTATGTGGCCACTGCGAACTCCATGCTTGGAAACGAAGGAGCAGATAAACCAATAGCGCAGACCAGAGCTGCCAGCGTATGGCTTGCTTTGAGTGGCCCAAAAAGTCGCAAACCTGCAGGGTCTGCTTGATTTGTTTGAAGAAGACCTCAATCGCCCAACGACTTTGGTAGAGTCCACAAATGCTGGAAGCGGCCCATTCCATATTATTGGTGATGAAAGCCATCTCGACCTCTTTGCCATCCACTTCGACTAAGGCAACGATCCGCCGCATGCGCTTAGGATAGTCAGCTTTTGAGCTTTTGGTTTTGAGGGTAATCTCATCGTCGCGCAGGATATTGCCCGAGACCTTGCGTTTCTTGCAGACATGAGCGCGCATGTTATCTTTGGCACGAGTCACCCAAAATACGCCTCTAGTGCTCAGCGAAAACAAATGCTTAAAGTGAACATAAGCCTTGTCGAAGACCGCAATCTCGCCCGCCACCAGCCTGGCGCACAACGCGAGCATGCGACTGCTGTCATGGTGTGAGCCCTCCTCGACGACGGCGAATGATGGCAGAAACGTTTGTAGATTTAAACACAGGTGCAGCTTGGCTGCTGCCTTGCGCCGACGGTGCTTTGCCCAGTCCATGCAGTTGGCGACTAAAGCGATGGTTGAAGAGTCGATACTGTAAACGGTCTTCTTGAAGCGACGGGGCAGTCCATTGTAGCGCCCCGCCGGTCCGAAGCCGTGAAACTGGTTTTGC
>JABSRG010000013.1 GCA_013215165.1 Opitutales bacterium
AGACACGATCAACCGCTACAGCCCATCAATACTCAGGTTTGATCTCCGCCATCAGGTCTTATGGGATGGCTGTGATTCTTTTTCAGAAAACGGGATGCTTTGATGTCGCGTCAGGCCTTTTCCGGCGAGCGCACTCTTGACCTGTCGAGCATGAGAGGGATGCTCTGGAGATATGGATTCACCTCCTTCCTACGAGAGCATTATTCAGCGCCTAACAGAACGTTCTGAGCTCAAGTGGATATGGCTCACTTTAGCTCTGTTCAGCTTTTTTCCTGTGTTCTGCGTGTTAGCAATGGGTTTCTTGGTGGGAAACTGTCGCACATATGTCTACAGTGGAGTAGCTGAGGCTGCGCGACCTCAGAACTTTAAGCACTGGCTCTTGGATAGTCTCGTGGTAGGAGGGGTCTTTGTTCTGCTGGTCTGGGCGTTTCCGAGTTTACTGTCGGTCATCGGAAGGATGATAGATGCTCTCAGTATGCTCGATTTGAGTCTGTTTGAGCTCGTTCTGAATAACGTTGGGATTGGTTTTGGGCTCTGGCTTTTTAGTGGTTTTTTCCTTTTGTATCTAGATCATGGAGATTGGCGTGCTCTGCGCCATGTGCAGCAAGGATTTGTGATGAGTTTGAAGCTCTCGAAGCCCTTACTGCTTCCGATTATTGTCTGCCTGGGCTTGGCTTTTGTTTCGGGTCCGCTCGTGCTGGGGGGCGTATTCGCTGGAGCAGTTCCACTGTGTTTTTTCCTCTCGGATCTTGCTAGAAGAGCCAGTCGGTCGATGTAGGTTCTAAAAGTTTTTTAAGTCATGATTTTGAAATCAGTTTTGCTTGGGGTAGTCACGGCTGGCATGGGAGGCATGATAGCATTTGCCTATTTGATCGATGACGTACCCAAGACCCTGAGTCCCAAAGATGTCGCCGAGATGAAGGCAGCCGCAGCAGAGGATGGCGAGGATGAGGTTGGAGGGCCGACATTAGTGTATATCTTACCTAAGCGCGACAGTGGCGGTGGCCAGTATCTGCCAAAGCGGGATGCATTGATAAATGGTACGCTCAGTGAATTGGTGATCACTGAAGCTGAAATCAATGCCTGGCTGCGGGCGAATTTTTCACCTCAGAGTCAAGAGGATGATGAGGGGGGGATCGTTACTTTGAAGCCGGAAGTGCCTCAAGTGGCACTGACTCAGGGTGAAGTTCAAGTTGTGATGTATTTGGATTCTCAAGCGATGGATCGTAGAGCGCGTCTTGCTGTCGTGGGGCGGGGCACTTTTGTACAAAAAGGAAATAATTGGAAGTTCGCCTACCACCATCTTTCAGTCTCCCAAGGCCGCATCCCCTTTATCGGCGGAGTCATAGCGCAAGCCTTCGGAGCTGTTTTCCAAAAGGCTCCAGAGGGTGAAGCCTTGAGTGAGGTGTGGGATGAAATTAGCTCGATCGAGGTGCACGAGGGCGAGCTTTGGATCCAGTTGTGAAATACGGGGAGGGCAAGGCTTCTTCTTGCGGCAGTTGGATCACTGGGCTGTTGCTATACTGCCTGGGTATAGTGCCGAACTTCTCAAACGCACAAGTGTTAGCAGAGGGCGAGCATTTCGAAGTGGTGGCGAATACACTTTTAGATGCGCGGCGTATTTTAGTACGGGCCGAGGTATTAGGTGAGCGATTCGTTCAATATCTTGGACCTGCAGAAATCGATTCAGAATCAGGAGTAGGGCCACTCCCCGTGCGGATTACCATCGAAGACTCGGTCGACTTGTCCCTTCCGGAGGTCACTTGGGATGGAGCGAAGCGGCAACTGTTGTGTGCGATTGATGCGTCGGTCTTCGAGGATGAGGTAGAATTTCACTTCAGATTGACTAAAGCTTGGATTGCTCGATGGACGTGGGTGGTGCACGGAGAGTCACAAATCCCGTCTATCCCGCATTGGTTCATAGTTGGCCTGGCGATGGAGTTCCTTGCAGCCCAACATCCGGCGCTACCCACGGTGTGGGGCGAAAACATGAACGGCATCCAGTGCCTTGGCCTTGAAGAACTCGAGCGGGTGGACGTATTGGCGACACGAGGTAACGAGTCACTGCGTTTTCAGTCTTGGTTATTGTTGCGCAGTATCATGCGTGGCACAGAGAACCTGGAGGAGCGCCGCGAGATACTGGATGTTTTATTGCGTGGCTTGGGGGTCGAAGCATTTGTTTCTGAGCGTTTGTTGGGGGATCTATCACTCGGTCGACGCGTCATTGAAGCCTGGTGGCAAGTAACCCTGGAAAATACGATTTGGTCGCCGGAACGCAGCGCGCTATCGATTTTCCGTTCACGATTTGAAGTGGAGCGTCTTGCGTCTTGGTGGTCAGAAGATGAGGCGAGTGGACTTCCCGTCTGGTATCCGGCAGAAGGCTTTTTGGACGCCCGGGAAGAAACGGCCACGGATCTGAATTTAATCAACGCCCTCGAAGCGCGCATACTCGCAATAAAGCTCAAACTCCCAGAGATCAACCCCGTGTATGCTAATACCCTAATTTCACTCGGACGCTATTACGAGTCGCTCTTGGTCGGTGAGATCGAGTCGGCAGAGCTGGCCTGGACACAGTTTTCTCAAGATTGGGCCTTCGCCCGCGAAATCGGGGCAGTGGCTGATCGGGTTCTGGGAGGGCAGTAGTCTGAGGTTAAAATCATTTTCCCATAAATCTGGTCGCGCTCGGAAAGGTGGGGCCGTTTTGCCAAAACGGCCGAATACTAGGCATACAAAGGCAAATAGCGTTCTTCTAGATATCTCACCAATGCCATGTGCGACAGCGCGTTTCCGGTCGCGCGGCGGCTTAGGTCCATGAGAGGGTAGCGGCGCCCATGGGCATGTACGTTTGTCCGCAGCCATTCGAGAATTTGTGACATATCCGCCTCAGCGATTTGTTGATCAATGTCTGGAATGTCGGCTCTGAGGGTATACCAAATTTGAGCTGCAAGCATGTTGCCCAGCGTGTAACTAGGGAAATAACCAAATGCTCCGCCCGACCAGTGTACGTCTTGCAGCACGCCCTCCTGATCGTTCTCAATTTTGAGCCCCAGGTATTCTTCTGCCAGCGCATTCCATGCTTCCGGGAGGTTAGCTACTTTAAGATCACCTGAGAAAAGGCGCTGCTCCAGGTTGAAACGGAGCATGATGTGTAAGTTGTAGGTCACCTCATCCGAGTCCACGCGTATGGGAATGACACGCACTGCATTGATCGCACGATAGAGTTGCTCTGAATCGACACCAGCGAGCTGCTCCGGGAACGCTGTGCGGTATTTGGGCTCCCAGTATTCCCAAAAAGGCCGACTGCGCGCGATTTGATTTTCCCAGAGTCGACTCTGAGATTCATGCACTCCCATACCCGCATTTACTCCTAGCGCTGTGCCGCGCCAAGCGTAAGGTAGCCCCTGTTCATAGAGGCCATGGCCGGTCTCATGGATCGAAGAGAAAAGTGAGTCGAGTGGGGTGTCTTCGAAGAACCGCGTGGTCATGCGAATATCTGAGCCTGAACCAGCGCAGAATGGGTGCAGCGATTTGTCGATGCGGCCACGGGTGAAGTCGAAGCCCATCTTTGAGACGATCTCCTTGAGGAAACCCTCCTGAGACTCGACTCCAAAGCCTTTTAAAAAAGAGACGTCAGGTTGTTTGCCAGAATCGGCGATCTTTTTAACCAACGGTATGAGGGCATCACGTAGCGGCTCGAATAGGGCGGCTATCGCAGTAGCAGTCATGCCTGGATCATGTTTATCAATGCAGAAGTCGTAAGCATCCGTGGCTCCGACGAGCTCGGCATATTCGCAGGCTAGATCGATCTGTTCCTGAAGGAAGGGCGCGAAGGCTGCGAAGTCATCCTTTTCGCGAGCATCCGCCCAAGCATGGTAGGCGCGGCTGGTGGCTGAAGCGCGCCGAGCCACAAACTCGGGAGTCAGCCGCCGTGCTTCTTCAAATTGCTTCCGTGCTTCGATAACAATGCAGCGCTGGCTAGGGTCTAGAGAGTCGAATTCAGCATTCAACTCGTCCAAAAATTTGCCCAGTTTCGGACTCGTTTCCAATCCATGAACGGCGTCGGCAATCGCTGCCATCTGTTCTGCCCGAGCCTCAGTTGCGTTTTCTGGAAGAAATACCTGTTCGTCCCAGCCCAAGAGACCCTGGACCTCCTGAAGACTTGAAGTGCGTTGAAGGTGCTGAACTGTAGCGTCAAATGAGCTTTGCATCATCCACAAAACCTGAATGCTCATGGGGATACGCACAAGATGGATTTCACACAAACATCCTGGGAGAAACGCGAATCCGAGTTGGATGGTCAAGGGATCTTCGCCGTCCGAAGTATTCGAGCTGGTGAATCAATTTTGCCCTACCGGGGTCCTCGAATTCCAATGGCAGAGGTCGAAGAAAGTGATGGCCCGGTCTACTGGATGGCGTGGGATGATGATTGGGCTATTGATGGTTCTGGAGAAGATAACCCGGCGCGGTTCTTTAACCACTCTTGTGATCCCAACTGTGAGGCAATCCGACTCGATGGTGCTATTTGGATTAGAAGCATCCGTAAGGTAGAGGAAGGGGAAGAGTTGACCTTCGATTATGGATGGGGTCTGGACGGCTTATTTCAGCATGGATGTCGCTGTGGCGCACCATCGTGCGTCGGCTACATTGTTGGTGAGCCCTACCGCCCGCTTGCTAGAAAAATCCTGCGGCAGATGCAGCGTGGACGTTTGTAACATGCTGTTGAGGATGATGTCTCCCAGGTTAGAAAACAGGGCTTAATTGAAACAATGGAGATATTTCCCCAACTGCCTCCTTTGTTGTCGTCCAGCGCTTTCTATTGTTGGAGCGGTGTGCTTTGACGAAACACATTACCCAAAAAACTGAGCGAAGCGCAATTCCGGTGCTATTTTGACTCGGGGACTGGATTCTTGATCAAGCCATCTCTATCCATTCTCTCAGGTTGCGCACCGGTGTGAGTCGCTTTGGCAAGATAGTGCTCGAAATCGGAAATGATCGATGACCAAGGGATGCCCGCAGTTGCCTGTTCGGCTGCGTCACGCATCTCAGCCCAATGGTCGTCGGCATGAGAGGCTTCTAAGGCTTTTTCGATAAAATGTTTGGGATCATCAAAGCGCGCCAGAAAGCCATTGATACCGTCGTTGATGAAACGTTGTCCCGCGGCGTAGTCGTATACTATCGAAATAAGTCCCGAAGTCATAGCCTCGGTCACCACATTTCCAAATGTTTCCGAAGTGCTGCCGAAAAGAAATAGGTCAGCTGAGGCGTAGTGGGTGGCAAGGTCTGTGCCGTAGCGCATACCAGCAAAATGTATGTCAGGGTATGTCTTCTCTAGCTTGGCCCTCACTGGGCCGTCGCCAACTACGACCATGCGTGCATCGGTCAGTCGCTGGCGTATTTTGTAGAAAGCTTCAATGGCGAGAGGAATATTTTTTTCGGCTGCAGCGCGACCCACGTAAATGGCCACCGGGGTGTCATCACTGTTAGCGCCCCAACTTTTCCTCAGTGACGCATCACGCCGTTTGCGATTGAAAAGCTCCCTATCCACGCCACGGCCCAGATAGATGAGACGTTCAAAAGACTCTTTTTCGAGTGACTCGATTAGGTCGTGCGAGGGTGCGAACGTGTAGGCACAGCGGTTGTGAAACCAGCGCAAAAAACTAAGCATGGTCGATGTCAGCCATTTAGCCCCGTAATCCTCGCAATACAGCTGGAAGTTGGTGTGGAAAGTAGAGGTCACCGGTATGCGGAGGCGTCGAGCCGCCAATAGGGCGGCGATACCGAGAGGGCCTTCGGTCGCGATATGCACGACATCAAACGACTCTGCTCTCATCAGCGTTTTTAGGCGGAAGTAAACAGGCAGCCCCATCTGAATACCCGGGTATCCGATGAGCGGAATACCTGGAACGGTCACTTCCTTAGCTGAATCAAGTGGATCTACACCGATCGGGTTCTTTTGCCTGTCCGCCCTTTGTGCTGGGCGTACCACGGTTACCTGGTGTCCGCGAGCACCTAGACCATCCACAAGGCGCCGATTGGTCATGGCAACCCCGTTGACCTCGGGTGGAAATGTTTCAGTGACGATACAAATATTCATCGTGAGGGTCGGGTGGGCTTTGAGAAAAGTAAATCGTGGTTATTTTTTTGGGAAGACAGGGCAATGGACTGAACTCCGGGAATAAATCAATGTTTATAAACTTCGGTTTCTTACGTGGAAGCATGAGCGACCACTTGTATTTTACTTTTAGCCCTCAGCACCCTAATGACATGCATCTCCCAAAAAAACCTTCCTGGCATATTTCCGAGAATGAAGTAACTCCCGAGCACTGGGTAATAAGCAGGCGAGACATGTTAGCAAAAGCTGGTCTCGGGATCGCTTCGCTGTCACTCGGACTGAGTCACAGTCAAGGAGCGAGTGCTGGTTTCCCTACAGAACGCAATCCAAAGTATAACGGTGATGGACTGGAGTTAAATACCTGGGAGCACGCGACAGAGTGTAACAACTTTTATGAGTTTGGGTTTGGGAAGGGTGATCCTGTGAAAAACGCGAATAAGGGATGGGATCCCGAGCCATGGACCATCGAGGTCGGGGGTAAGGTGAAAAAACCTGGGAAATTTGATGTGAACGACCTCGTTAAAGAATTTGGGATCGAGCAGCGCGTATATCGATTTCGCTGTGTGGAAGCTTGGTCGATGATTGTGCCGTGGGACGGATTTCCGCTGAGCAAGCTGTTGAGTAAGGTAGAGCCCGAGAATGATGCAACGTATGTCCGTTTTGTCACAGGTATCGAACGCGAACACATGGTAGGTGTTCGAGAAGCGCCGCGTTACCCATGGCCCTACCGCGAAGGGTTGAGGATGGATGAAGCCATGCATGATTTGACGCTTATGGTAACCGGTATGTTCGGAAAACCGCTACCCAATCAAAACGGTGCGCCGATTCGCTTGATGGTGCCCTGGAAATACGGTTTCAAATCCATAAAAACAATCCAGAGAATCGAGGCGGTCAGCAGCCAGCCCGGTACGCTTTGGAACGAATTAGCGCCTCGAGAATACGGCTTTTACGCCAATGTGAATCCCGAGGTGAGCCACCCACGTTGGTCTCAAGCGCGTGAGCGTGTTCTTGGATCGGGCTTTTTCGACGGAAAGGTGCCGACACTCATGTTTAACGGATATGAGGAGGAAGTTGCTGGGCTTTATCAGGGTATGGATCTACGCCGGTTCTATTGAGTCCAGTATTTTCAGAATCCGCGAATTCATGCGAATGCACGCTAATAACTTTAGAGGATGTGAACTTCTGACCAAGTTGAAGTCCTCATTGGTTGGTTGATAGACTTGAATACAGATTCAATTAGAAATTCGCGTTCATTCGCGTGCATTGGCGGATGAAAAAAATCATCGGTTGGGCTATACATGTCGCGCTTGTGACCCCGATTCTTGTCCTGATCGCATTGGCGTTCGGTAACCGACTTGGCGTCGATCCGGTGAAGACAATGCTCGATGCTACGGGCACCACTGCCTTAGTCATTCTGACAATCTCTCTATCGTTGACTCCATTTTCGCGCCTGACCCATTGGCGGATTGCGAAGATCTTCAAAGGCAAGTCTCGAGCAATTGGTTTAGCGGTGTTTTGGTATGTGAGCGCACACTTGTGCCTGCAAATCCTTTATGAAGGTGGGCTCGGATGGCTGCCAGAGACGATCGACAAACCCTTCATCTATTTCGGTATGGCGGGGTGGGGAATCTTGTTGGTGTTGGCTGTTACAAGTTGGGACCGCATCAAACGGAGGCTTGGTGGCAAAGCCTGGAAACGTCTCCATCGTATGGCTTACGTGGTCGGTATCTTAGCGATGATTCACTATGGAATGGCGGGGAAAGGGCACCGGGATCAGGCACTCGTTTATCTATTGATTGTTTTAGGACTGCGCGCCGCTGAAAAGTTGAAGAGTCATTGTCAAAGAACGTATACAGATCGCGGTTGATCCATAGATACGCGAGAATGTGATCTTTGAGCTTATTCGAGGCTTGCTGGGGGTATCATTGAACTACCATAATAAACATTCCGGGCCCAGATGGCGGAATCGGTAGACGCTGGAGACTTAAAATCTCTTGCCCGTAAGGGCGTGCGGGTTCAAGTCCCGCTCTGGGTACCATTACGATTAGACGGTTTTGGTAAGACTGTTGTTATTGGCGGATGAGGTTAGTTTCGCGCCGGGACGTGTGCGTGGTTAGGTTTTGGTCTTTTTGTGATCCGCTAATGGACGCTAATATTTTGCTTTGAGTTCGTAGCGGGCTTCTCTTGCGACTGGGAGCTGTGGGTTAGCTGCGACCTAATCATTGGGCGTTATGGCGATCTGCCCCTGCCGGTGGTACCTGACACATACTATACGAATTCAGTCACTCAGAATCTCCGGTTTCGTCCGGACGCCCGGTCATTATAAAGCATATCCTCTCCAACTATAGAAGACACTGGAGGGTGGGGCAACGTGGCTGCCGAAGATATGGCATATGTATATGCAGCACGCTTCGAAATAGCCGCGGAATACGCAGAAACGCGCGGAATTTGAAAATAGGGGCGTGTAGCTTCTCCCAGAAAAGGCTTCCGCGGAATTCCGCGTTTTCTGCGGCATAAAAACGGGCTTTAGGAGTGTGCACTTGTCCCTGGGCTGCGTTTTAGTCTTTTTGTGATCCGCTAATGGACGCGAATAAACGCGAATGTTTTGCTTTGGGATCGCGGCTGTTTGTCCAAGAAATCGGTAATTTGTTTTATTGAGGTAAACGAATCATTTTTATGCCCGAGTGTCGTTTGGGGGAACGCATTCAAGCTGAGACTGCACGCGTAGAGTGATGGCGATAGCGATTGCTTAACCTTCGTTTTGATCCACCCCGTGACAATCGCTCTCGCGATCACCCTACAAAACCCGTGTTTACTGAGATCAAAACGAGTCGCTTTTCCAAAGCGTCAACGGATTCCCAAGCAAACAAAAAGCCTCACCAGTCGATGGTGAGGCTTTTTTGTCTAAATATTATAAGTTGTCGTGGAGCCTATTCAGTCGCCTCGGGCGCGGGATCTGGTGTTGGCGTTTCAGCTGGTGCATCTGCATTGAGGATGGCGAGCACGGCTTCTGTGCGATCGTAGAGTCCATCGACATACACGAAGCTCGCTACGTTAGTGCTATTTACGACCATATCGGCGCCTTGCGATTGCGCGTATTGGCTAACGACCTCGCGGATCTTAGTTAGGTTTTGGTTGCTGATTGAGGCACGTCGTTGGTTGAGCGTCTGGCTTTGTTGAGCCTGAAACTGACCTAGTTCCTGTGATGCTTGGCGCAGTTGCGCTTCGAGTCCACGTGCACGCTCACCGGCTTCACGTCGGGCATCTTCAGTGAGAGCCTCGTTGCGGAAGCGCGCGACTTGTTCGTCGTAGGCTTCACGCGTCGGTAGCATCGTCGCTTCCATCTCTTCGATTTCTGTGCGAACTTCGCTGACAGCAGATTCTAATTTAGCTTCGGCCGCTTTGACTTCGTAGAACTCACGGAAAAGCGTCTCCATGTCCACAGAGATTATCTTTGGAGCCTGTTGGGCGTGTGAGAGTTGGGCTAGGCTTACCAAAGCAAGGAGGGCGATAGCGTTTTTGATCATTGGTGTTTTAATAGTTCTTTAGGTGGAAAATAAGGGTGACAGGCAATCACAGGGAAAGGTTCAAAAGCGAGATCCAAATGAGAAGTGGAATTGGTTTCCTACGTCTTCATTATCCTCAGAAGTGGTGATCGGAATTCCATAGTCGAGGCGCAAGGGGCTACCCATGACCATGATGCGAAGGCCGAAACCAAAGTTGTCGTTGTAACGCTCTGGACTGAAATCCCAAGAAGTGGGCTCGACAAAACCAGCATCGTAAAAGACGGCAACGCGAATTGGATCAGCGATCGTGAAGGTGTATTCCAAGCTGGCCATGGCATAGCTGTTACCTCCGGCAGGTTCTCCCCCTTCATACGGGCCAACCTCTCGGAAATCGAAGCCGCGCAATGACTGTGGCCCACCCAAGAAAAAGCGATCGTAGAAAGGAACGTCTTCGTCGTTGCCGCTGTAGGGTTGGATGGCACCACCGCGCAACAATACCGAAAGGGTTTGTTCGATGGGGAACCGGAATGTCTGGAAGTAGCGAGCCCCGCGGAACTCTACTTTGTAGTAATCTACGTCGCCTCCAAATATACCTCCGGCAAAATTTTGCTGAACCGAATAGCGCGAGCCGCGAGTTGGGAAGACCAAGCG
Source organism: Opitutales bacterium (assembly GCA_013215165.1). NCBI lineage: Bacteria > Pseudomonadati > Verrucomicrobiota > Opitutia > Opitutales > Opitutales bacterium. Next base: position 10,270 of record JABSRG010000013.1, read on the forward strand.
ATTCCGTGTGTCACGGAGAAGTAAGAGGCTGACCTTAGAGACGACTTCTTCAATCTCACCGTCAGGGCCTGCTAACTCGCGTAAGAACGGAGGAGCAAAACTGGAAATGTCGTCGATCTGAACATTTTCCAATCCGTAGGCGATGCGACCATCCACCACCTCGAAGAGCCGTTTCCTGAGGTATATTTCAAATCCGGTTCGGAGTTCATCGTAAAGTGATGAGTTGAACTCAGATTGGCGCCGATAGACCTCAAAACCAAAGCCAAGCCGTTGTTCAAAGAGCCAGGGTTCTTCGAAGGCCAAAACGATTTCGTTACTCCGAGAACCGATTTGAAAGCGTAGGCGGAGTTTCTGGCCATCTCCTTGAAAACCCGACCTCCAATTAAAGATATCAAAATTCCCTTGAGTGACTTCTGCAAAGAAGACCAGGTTCTCTAGGGAGCTGAAGCCCGCACCAAAGGTGAAGTTGCCCGTTCGGCCTTCGCGGACCGCGATACGCAGATCTTTGCGCCCCGGAATGTTGGTGTCTTCTGGGGAGAGCTGCACGCCAGCTGGATCTTCAAAAAAGCGCGTTGCTTTGAGACGTTCCTCGGAATTTCGCATGCGGACCGTGTCGAACACATCGCCTGGAGCCAGGGCCAATTCACGGAGGATAACGCGGCTCTTCGTCTTGGTATTGCCATCGATATTGATGGATTCGACAAAAAATTTATCACTTTCATCGATCAGGAAAACTAGGTCGATATCCCGAGTGGTTAAGTTGGGGCGTCGTTCGGCACGCACGAATGTTTCGAGGTATCCTTGGGAGCCATAATAGTCTCGGATCGCTTGGACTGCTTCGTCGATTTTTTCTGGAGAAAAGACGGCCCCGGGTTGTAGGCGCATCGAGCGACGAAGTTCCTCGGCTGTGTAGATGGTGCTGCCACTGAAATCTATATTGCCCACGTAGTAGCGCGGTCCTTCTTCCACGGTGATGTGGATGATCAACTCATTCTCGTCGTCAGGGAAATCAAGGCGGACTTCTTCCTCAGGAATATTGATGTCGAGATACCCTTCATTTTTGTAGAAAGTTTCTAGAAGGGTAAGGTCTTCGTCGAATTCATCCGCATTGAATTTTCCTCCACCGGTAAGCCAAGAAAAGAACCACCACTCACGGGTTTCCATCTCTCCACGCAGGCGGCGTTCACCTACAGAATCGTTTCCATAAAAGCGGATGTCATCAACTTTGATTTTGACCCCTTCGTCTATGGTGTAAGTGACCTGGGCCGTTCCGCGGACTCGGTCGCGCACCACATTGTAATCGATATTGATGTTCGAAAAACGCTTTTTTAGGTAATACTCGCGCAACTTTTCCAAGCCTGAGGCTACCTGGAATTCGTCGAGAAAGGTGCCGCGTCGGAGCTCAGTCTCACGGAGAAGGCGCCGGTTGGATATCCGATCGTTCCCGACAAATTCGATGGACTCTATTTTATATTTGGGACGGACCACAAAGGTCACAATGACGCGTGTGTCGCTTAATCGTTCCAGGTCGACTTCAATAAACTCAAAGAGCCGGGTCCCATAAAGAACGCGGATCGACTGATCAATTTTGCCCTGGTTATACTCGTCGCCAGCGACCATCTGGATGTTGCCCCGAATGTAGGCTTCGCTGACGGATTTCACTCCGTCGAACCGAACATCGAGTCGTTCGACAATGACCGGTGCCTCAGAAGCCTGAGGGTTAAGCGGTTGAGCCTGAGAGAATGTTGCCCCAATTAATAAGGCTGTGAGGAAGAGAGAAACTCGCGTAAGGAGCATGGGATCTGCGTGGGTTTATCGCACGATCAGGCAGTAAAATTTTCGTAGCGTGTATACTGTCTGACAAAAGTTAAAGGCACTTCTCCTACTGGTCCATTCCGTTGCTTGGCAATGATTAAATTGATCTTCTCAACATCGCCCGGGAGGCCGGTGTCACCGTTTTCACCCTCTCCCTCGCCGCGCGGTCGGGAGAGAAGGAACACGACATCAGCGTCTTGTTCGATAGATCCAGACTCACGCAAATCGGAGAGGCGTGGGTCGCGTTTTTCTTTTTCGGATTCACGATTTAGCTGCGACAAAACAATTACGGGAACGTTGAGTTCCTTAGCCATGCTCTTCAGGCCCCGTGATATTTCTGAAATCTGTTGCTCGCGCGGGGCTCGGGCATCGGATCCACTGGCAAGTTGAAGGTAGTCCATGACGATGAGCTTCAGTGGGACGCGTGCTGCTAGGCGTCGTGCTTTCGCCCGCATCTCCATGATGGTGAGGCCTCCAGAGTCGTCGATGTAGAGAGGCGCGGTCTTGAGCTCTTTAGCAGCCTGCCCCAATTTTCGTTGCTCCTCAGAGTTTAAAAATCCGTCACGAATTCGCTTGGCATTGACCCGCGCTCGACAGCAGAGAAGACGCATCGCCAGTTGGTCCGCTCCCATTTCTAGTGAAAACACCATGCACGCGCCCGGTTCACTGCTACTGGATGAATCGGGTAATACGCAATGCTCCGCAAAATTCATTGCCAGCGATGTTTTTCCGACCGAAGGCCGCGCTGCTAGCACAATCATTTGGGTCGGATGGAAGCCAAACGTCATGCCATCGACATCTTTAAATCCACTGCGCACACCGAAATTGGACGACTTACCTTCGATGAGTGCTGCGATCTGCGCCCCCACTTCTTCAATCGGTTCGCGGATGTGTTTAGCGGCTTCAGTGACGCGTTCCTGACTTATTTTAAAGACGTCCTGTTCTACCTCCTCGAGGAAGGCGTCGACGCTATCCTGAGCCTCAAAACAGCGCTCAAGCGTTTTCGATGTCGTGCGGATCAATCGCCGCACGATCCATTTTTCTTTGATGATCTCCAGATAATAAGAGGCGTAGAGCGTTCCGTCGATGTTCTCAGTTAATTGGTTAATTGCATGGATGCCCCCGACTTCTTCCAAATTACCCTTTTTACGGATGTGTTCAGACAGGATGATCTCGTCGAAGGGTTTACCTTCATTGTAGAGCTCGCTCATTGCCTGATAAATCAATTGGTGAGCTGGCTTGTAAAAGGCCTCTGGACGGATGCGTGCATCGATACACGTAGTCATTGTATCGCGACCACCGTCATTAATGCAGGCACCCAGCAAGGCAGCCTCTGCGACAAGATCATGCGGTGGGGTGCGGCCCGACATATCGGGCGTGTCGCTGGGTGGCCTCGGGGGTCGTTTTCCTGCCGGAGCGCGCGAGGCAAAGTCAGTGGATTCCATATTTGTATAAAAGCGGCTTAGATCAAAAAATTCTGGGTGAGGCACATTGCTGGCCGATTGCTGTTTTGGCCATTAAAAGTTGCCACGATTGTTTTGTGAACAACCCGCATAGACTCGGTGGCGAAATAGCCCGAATCCTTCTCTGGGGAGTGCGTCAAAATGCATAAGGACTCGACAGTCTCGGCGCTTAGAGCTTTTCAGTGGTCTGTGTTTCAGACGGTAACCATAATCGGCCCAGGATTATTGGGGGCATCTGCCGGCATGGCAATGCACGCCAATGGTCTCGCCAAACGAGTCGTATGCTCTACGCGCAGAGTGGAGACGCGTCTGGCTTGTGAGCAGGCTGCTTGGTGCGATGCGGCTTATGCAGACGCGTCTGACGCGGTGGTTGATGCCGACTTCGTCATAATTTGTACCCCGGTTCACACGATCCTTCCTCTTTTGGAAGCAGTTGGTAGGAATTTGAAGCCCGGTTGCATCGTTACTGATGTGGGCAGTACCAAGGGTTTGATTGTGCGCGGTGCGCGTGGGCTAGTCCCGGCTGGAGTGCACTTCGTGGGGTCGCATCCCATGGCGGGCTCGGAAAAGAGCGGTTTCGCAGCAGCCCAAATGGACTTATTTCAGGGGCGTGCCTGTTTCGTGACACCGCTTCCTGATACGGATTCTGAAGCAGCCGCCCAGGTTGTTAAGTTCTGGCGTCGCATGGAGATGACCGTCGAAAGCATCGACCCAGAAAGGCACGACGAGATCGTCGCTAATATTTCCCATTTACCTCATTTACTCGCCTCAACGTTGGCAGCTTACCTGGACACTCGGCCCCACCCGTGGCGCGATTTTGCCGGGGGCGGACTGCGTGACACCACACGCGTGGCAGCGGGAGACCCTCAGATGTGGAAAGAGATTACCGAGCAAAACGCGGAGGAAATCCTCCGGGCCATCGAAGGCTTCGAACAAGAATTACAGGCCTTGGCATCTGCGATTCGCAATGGACAGGGCTTTTCGATTCAAAGCATACTCGAACGCGGACAGGCTTATCGCCAACGCCTTCAACCCAGACCTTCCGACTATGACTCCGCTTAGCGACCCTCACGTCATTCAACCCTTTACCCAGCCTATTAATGGCTCCGTCTCCCTCCCGGGCTCGAAGAGTATTTCGAACCGCTCCCTGCTGCTGGCGGCGATGAGCCAGCGGCGCGTGGTATTGCATGACTGTCTATTCAGCAGAGACACTGAAATTATGATGCAGGCGCTCCAGACGCTTGGATTTACGGTCGAGTCCGATCCGGTTACACGCCGCATTGAGGTCGAAGGATTAGGAGGGTCTATACCGGTCGCAGAAGCTGACATCGATGTGGGGAACTCCGGCACCTCGGCGCGGTTGCTGACAGCCTTTTTAGCTATCCGTAATGGGGGAGTGTATCACTTAGACGGCGATGAGCCGATGCGCAAAAGGCCGATGCGCGGCTTGTTGACCGCATTAGAGAGTTCGGGTGCGGCGACGATTGAGTATCATGCGGAACCTGGCTTTTTCCCATTTACACTGAAGACGCACGGTTATGCCGGAGGGACGATGAAAGCTGATGCCTCGGAGAGCAGCCAGATCTTATCTGCTCTGATGATGGCGCTTCCTTTTGCCAAGAAAGACACCACTGTTCACGTGCTCGGAGTAAAGATGCGCACCCCCTATGTGGTGATGACTCTCGATATGATGGAGCAGTTTGGACAGGCGGGCTCATGCGACTTTACCACGCTTACCTTCCATATCTCAGCGGGTTGTCCTTACCCCGATGCACCAGCAAATTATGTGGTTGAGCCGGATGCTTCGGCAGCGAGCTATTTTCTGGCATTGCCAGCAGCTACAGGTGGTGAATTGACAATTCACGGGTTGGGGGCCGCTCGACTACAAGGTGATTTGGAATATGCACAGGTGTTGGAACATGCGGGTTTAAAAATTGAGCGCGATTTGGACCGCTGGATCGTCCGCGAAGCTGAGTCGGGGCTGGTGGGGGCGACCACGGATTTTTATCAGATTAGCGATACCTTCCTTACTCAAGCTGCCGTTGCTGCTTTGATGGAGACGCCGACCCGAATTACAGGAATCGGGCATACACGACACCAAGAAACCGATCGAATCGCAGCCATGGCGACAGAGCTGGGTAAATTGGGTGTTCGCGTGGAAGAAGGTGAGGGGGAGATGACGATTTATCCTGATCGAGCTAAAATGCGAGAAGTGGCTGCGGATGGGCCGATTGCCATTGATACTTACGAGGATCACCGGGTAGCCATGAGCTTCGGGGTTCTGGGTTCTTATGACCTTTTTGGCGATGGACGACCATGGATTTCTATCAAGGATCCGAAGTGTTGTAGTAAGACTTTTCCTGACTTTTTTCATGTCCTTGAATCGCTGAGAGAGGAAAGCGTCACCGCATGAGCATGGGCATTTTGATCACTATTGATGGGGGTGCGGCGACAGGAAAGAGCACTACATCTCGCGCTGTCGCCGAACGGCTGGAACTGATGCATGTCGACACGGGCTCACATTACAGGACCTTGAGCTTGCTGCTTCTCCGTGCGGGTGTTGCGGCCGAAGCTGGGGCGGAAATCGAGTCAGCGCTCGCTGAATTTCCGTTGAATACGGTTTTGGTTGGCAGGTCAGCCTACCTCGCCGTGGATGGACAAGCCCCACAAGATTCAGAAATACGCAGCGAGGCGGTGAATGCTTCGGTCTCCGCATATTCTGGCATTCCCTCTGTGAGAGAGAAACTCAAGGCCTACCAACGTGCTCAGCTGGGCGATGCTGTGGATCGAGGTTTTCGGGGCTTGGTCATGGAGGGGCGCGATATCGGGTCGGTCATCTTTCCCGATGCACAGCATCGTTTTTTCCTGGAGGCAGATCCCGAAACGCGAGCACAGCGCCGCGCTGCCGAGGGCCAAACCGACTCCATCGAAGAACGTGATCGGAAAGACTCGTCGCGAAAAACAGCTCCGCTCGTATGCCCGCAAGGTGCGCTGCAAATCGATACCGGCGTCTTTTCCGTCGACGCTGTGGTGGCCCAGATTGTGGAGGCGGTCTCGGAATGATTTACGCCATCGTTCAGTTCCTTTCGAAAATGTTTTTCCGTATCGGGTTTGGGCAGAAAGTGTACGGCCTTGAGCACATTCCCCGAGAGGGTGCCTTCTTACTCGCAGCCAACCATGCAAGCCATTTCGATCCTCCCGCTATTGGCTGCCCACTTCCCAGGCATATTTGCTATTTCGCTAGAAAGACACTGTTCAAAGGTTTTTTTGCCTGGGTGCTCCCGCGTTTGAAAACGATCCCCGTGGACCGCGATGGAGATTCTGACGTATCTGCTCTTAAACGCGTGTTTAAAGAACTGAATAACGGCGAGGCATTGATTCTCTTTCCAGAGGGTACCCGGACAGAAGATGGTAATCTCCAGCCCGCAAAACGCGGCGTGGGTATGATCGCTTGCCGTACGCAAGTTCCGGTGGTGCCGGTGAGGATTTACGGTTCTTTTGAAGCGCTGAGCCGCTTCGATAAACGCCCCAATTTTGGCAAGAAGATCACAGTCGTATATGGATCACCATTGGATTCAGAGATCTATGACCCGGGTAAGGAAGCAGGCAAGGAGCGCTACCAGATTGCATCTGAGCGGATCATGGAGGCCATTACTGCGCTTGAGAATCCACGTGCCGCGTCGTTTAACTAAATCCTTTTCAGTAAAAACATGGCTAAGGACAGCAGAAAATTCCTTGCCGTGTTGAAAATCGCTCACTTTGTTTCCCATTCCAGAATCGGTGCCTACCTACTATGACTACCTCATCTGAAAACGAGTATTCCCGAACCATCGAAGTTAAAAACAAAATGGGAATTCATGCACGACCTGCGGCCATGATCGTAAGAATCGCCAATAAGTATGATGCGGAACTGTGGGTCGAAAAGGATGGAGAGCAGGTAAACGGCAAGAGCATCATGGGCCTGATGATGCTGGCTGCTGGGCAGGGTTCGAGCCTCAAGTTTGTGGCAAGTGGTGATAGCGAGACTTCAGAGAAATTGCTCGGAGAGTTGGACGAGCTGTTTCTGCGTAAATTTGACGAATCTTAGGTCTGAAGGTTTTTAATTGGGCTGGTTATGTGCCCATTTAGGTCTTTCCACTTTTTTGTTTGAGAAGACTGGCTGCCAGAGCATGGTGCCGTTTATGGAAGATACTCCCTTTGATCCGATCGAAGATGCCATCCGCGATATTGCTGCGGGTAAGATGGTTATCGTCACCGACGATGAGGATCGCGAAAATGAAGGCGACCTGATCATGGCGGCCTCGAAAGTGACTCCTGAGGCCATAAATACAATGATCCGCTACTGCAGTGGTATTATTTGTGTGCCCATGCTGACCCCTCAGCTGAAACGCCTCGGGATTCAACGGATGGTCGCTGAGAACCGAGAGGTGCATCGGACTGATTTCACCGTATCTGTCGACGCGGCTGAGGGGATTACCACAGGCATCAGCGCCTTTGATCGCGCCGAAACGATCCGGTTGCTTGCTGATCCTAAATCAACGCCCGACCAACTTGTTCAGCCGGGGCACGTTTTTCCGCTGAGGGCTCAGGCTGGCGGGGTCCTTCAACGTGCAGGACATACGGAAGCATCGGTTGATTTAGCGCAATTAGCCGGCTTGCATCCAAGCGGGGTGTTGTGCGAACTAATGAACGATGATGGCACGGTGGCACGTTTGCCGCGGTTGATCGAATACAAAAAGCAGTTTGGCCTAAAACTCGTTTCGATTGCAGACTTGATCGAGTATCGTCGTCGTCGCGAGCAGTTGGTTTCATTGGTCGCACGCCAAGATATAGAGTCGGAGTGGGGGAATTTTACTTTGCATGTATTCAAGAGTGCCCTGGATGAGCGCTATCATTACGCCCTCAGTCAGGGAGTGCTCGGTGAGGAGCCCACCCTCGTTCGGGTTCAGCGCCAAAATTTGCTGAGCGATGTTTTCGGCGTTCATGGTAACGGCGCTGCAAGCTTTCGCGATGGTATGCAGCATGTGGCCAATGCAGGTGGGGGTGTCGTGGTTTACATTGCGCATTCGCAGGGAGGACTCCGAGTCGAAGAAGGAGAGATCAGTATTAAAGCTGGGGCTATGGATCTCCGTGAGTATGGTCTGGGTGCCCAAATATTGTCTTTCCTTGGCCTTAAGAAAATCCGTCTGCTGACAGCCACGCCACGCAATGTGGTCGCGCTGGAAGGCTATAATCTAGAAATCGTTGAACACGTATCTTTCTCATGAGCGAAGCAACTCATTCTGACTTGGGAATTCGGGCCACGGGTATGAATTTTGGCATTGTGGCCGCCCGATTTAACGAAACTTATGTCGATGCGTTGGTTGATCGTTGCCGCGTTTATATTGAAGAGGCCGGTGGCACTGTAACTGTAGATCGCGTGCCTGGATCTGGAGAATTACCCTTCGCCGCATCGGCTTTTGCCCGCGGTGAATTTGATGCTCTCATCGCCCTGGGTCTGGTTTTGAAGGGAGAGACCGATCACCATAATCATTTGGCTCACGCCACCGGAGCAGCGCTACAGCAAGTAGCGATCGATTCTGGAATTCCCGTGATCAACGGGATAATTGTCGTTAACAACGAGGAGGAAGCCGACGCACGCACACTCGGTTCTATCAATCGTGGGCTTGAGTTTGGTAGGGCAGCTGTTGAAATGGCACATTTTCGTAAGACATGGATGAAGAACCACCAGTAAAAAAGCCGCCTCAGCGACGAGCCAATCGCATCGCAGCGGTTCAGTTTCTCTACAGCTGGGAGCTCAATCGTCCAGAAATACTCTCTGATGGACTACGCTTATTTTTTGAGAATCTAGATGAGAGTCGCCCCTATTATCTATTTGCCGAAGAATTGGTCCATGGTGCTCTGGATCATCTTGATTCGATCGATGAGATTATCAAAGAGCGCACGGCCAATTGGGACTTTAACCGTATCGCTAAAGTGGATCTATCTATCCTACGGTTGGCAATTTTTGAGCTGAATCATCGACTCGACATCCCACCGATTGTCTCGATCAATGAAGCCATTGAGCTATCTAAGATCCTTTCGAACACAGACTCAAAACGCTTTATTAACGGTATCCTGGACCAGTTGAAGGCGAAGTTGAACCGTCCGCTGAGGACTGCGGTTCAAGATGATTTCTAGATCAGAGACTGGATAGGAATTTATCATCGGAAATCGGCATAGATAGCTTTTCTCAGGCATACGATCGCTCAAATGGCCTTTCTTGAAAAATTTCGCGCGGGATTTCGCAAGCATACACCGACATTCCACAAAGCAGCGGTCAGCCTATTCGGCGGACGGCGGTTGACGGAGGACGATTTGGAGATGTTGGAGGAGGCGTTGTATGGCGCCGATTTTGGGGTGGAGACAACTGAAGAAATCTTGGAAGAGATACAGTCCGCGTATAAGAAGAATAAAGAACTGAAAGGGCAGGAGGCTCTGGAAATTGGTCGGAGTGTGCTTGTCGAAGCGCTGTCGGGTGCAGCGGGTCGTTTTGAAGCCAAGGCGAATGTCGATGGCCCGCGTGTTGTGTGCTTGGTCGGCATCAATGGTTCGGGAAAGACGACCACCACGGCCAAACTGGCTCAACACTATACTGAGGCCGGTGCTAAGGTGATCCTCGGCGCATGCGATACATTCCGCGCTGCGGCTAACGAGCAGTTGCAGGCATGGAGTGATCGGCTAGATATCGAAATGGTGTCGAGCCATCATGGAGCAGATGCCGCGGCAGTGGCGTTTGATGCCCTGGCAGCCGCAAAGAAGCGTGAAGCTGATGTGCTTTTACTCGATACGGCTGGGCGTCTCCATACCAAGAGCAACTTAATGGACGAGCTCAAGAAATTGAAGCGTGTGCTTCAGAAGCAAGATGCGGCCTTACCGCATGAGAGTTGGCTCGTTGTCGACGGCTCCATTGGATCGAACTCCATTGAGCAGGCCCGTGTCTTTCACCAGGAATTTGGCCTGACGGGATTGATTATTACCAAGCTCGACGGCACCAGTCGTGGCGGAGCGATCGTCGGGATCTATCGCGAGCTGCAGCTCCCTATTTTCTATGTCGGGTTGGGAGAGAAGCCTGAGGACCTGATGGTGTTTGAGCCGGAAGCCTATAGCGAAGCGATCTTCGATGCTTCCCTTGTGGAATAATCTCGGCTAGGCATTTGCGTGGTGAAGTCAGTTATGAATGCTCCAACTGTATTTGACGTGCCCCTGGGTAAGCGAAGTTATCCCATCATCATTGGCGATGATCTAACGGGCCAGATACGCCAACAGGTTGATACTCTCGTGTCTGAGAATGTGCCAGTCGCCTTGATAGCAGATGATCAGCTCGCCGAGCTTCAGGCGCCCTTCATGAAGGCAGCTTTTGGAGATATTCCGGTCCTGACTCTACCAGCAGGGGAGACTACGAAAGACCTCGTCTATCTAGAGCGTATTTTTACTTTCTTAGCCGAGATGAAGATGGATCGCTCAGGTTGGGTGATCGCATTAGGCGGTGGCGTGATTGGGGACCTCGTTGGTTTCGCTGCGGCGACTTACTTGCGCGGCGTGAAATTTATCCAGATACCGACGACCTTGTTGGCTATGACCGACAGTAGTGTCGGAGGCAAAACGGGGATAAATATTCCACAAGGGAAAAATTTGGTGGGCGCGTTTTATCAGCCCCAAGCTGTGTATGTTTCCCTTGACTTACTCAAATCGCTGCCCGGTCGCGAATTTGCCGCAGGCATGGCTGAGGTTATAAAATACGGCATGTTGGGTGACTTGTCTCTTTTTGAGCGTTTGGAGTCATTGGGTCGACTTACTCCCGATCATCCTGAATTGGGGATTGTCGTCGAAATCTGCTGCCGGAATAAGGCCGCCGTCGTCGAGGCAGATGAGCGCGAGACTGGATCTTCAGGTGGGCGCGCCTTGCTCAATTTAGGCCACACATTTGGCCACGCCATTGAGAAGGTCGCAGGTTACGGAGTCTATCTGCATGGCGAGGCCGTTGCCATCGGGCTGATTTTAGCAACGCGCCTTTCGATCAGGCTGGGGTTGATTCCTGAGAAAATTGAAGATCGGGTGGCTGGGCTGATCGAAGTCAACCAATTGCCGACCTCTCTTGAAGAGCCACTTTCTCTGGAAAGTCTCAAACATGCTATGTTGAGCGACAAGAAGGTGATGCGCGGCAAGCTCAAGTTCATCGTGATGGAAGCACTGGGGCGTGTGGTGACGCGCTCGGATGTCGACGAAGCCGTGGTTGATGATGTTCTGAGGACGGCGACGGATCTTATTGATTAGTAACATCCCTATTTATGCGTTCGCCGGCTGAATGGATCATCGCAAGTTACTTTGAGTCCTTGGGCTTCTTTGTGCGTTCAGAGGAAACGCTGAGCGCCAGTCCTGTTGGTAGATTGCGATTCATTCGCGTTGTTCGCGAAGGTGGACGTCAAGAAGCGCTCTCGGAGTTGAGCTTTCAATTCTTCTCAGCGGATATTGCCCGCATCCATCGTGTAAGCTTGCTCATACTTCCTTGGGAAGAGCAGGTTTGGGACTCTAGTCTGATCAAGAATAGCAGAAAACTGAGCTCGGTGATCAAGCGTCAGATGAAAGGGATGACCGCGGAGTCTATCGAGAATGCACCCGATCCCGATGTCTTGCTTCCGGTGCCCGCATGGCCCACAGGCGACAAAGATCGAGCCAGCCTTGAGGACGAGCTAAAGTCCTTTGGACTTTTGGGTGTTGTGACCTTTCGAAGTATGCTCAGCAAACTTGTTGAAACCCAGGAAAGCGCCTTTCCGGGCGGGAATAGTCTGTTACTAACTCTACGGATGCTACGCGCCTTCGGACTGCTCAACGGCCCACAGAGAGATTTTTGGGAGTTGTGAAGGATAGGGGGTTGAGGTTAATGTGGGCAAGGGCATAGCGAAGCATGGCCCTGCAAATGGTCGTAGTTCTGTGGGTGGTGGGTTGTGTCGCAGGCTGTTTATTCTAATCGCAAAGAAAGTTGGAGGGCGGCGCTTCAGAAACAAAAAAGCGGCCCCCGCTTTTCGCAGGAGCCGCCTTGGTTGTGCAGTAAGTATTATGTAACAGTCTGTCGAGCGGACTAGATTGCGCCCTCGCCAGCCTCGTCGGTGCGGATGCGAATCGCTTCCTCGACAGGGACTACGAAGACTTTTCCGTCGCCGATCTTGCCGGTTTTGGCAGCCTTGACGATGGTTTCCACTGTTTTGGTGGTCATCTCGTCAGCGACAGCTACGTCCAGCATGACCTTAGGAAGGAAATCCACGGTGTATTCGCTACCTCGATAGATTTCGGTGTGTCCCTTTTGACGACCGAAGCCTTTAACTTCTGTTACGGTCATTCCTTCGATCCCGATGTCTGAAAGAGCTTCTTTCACTTCCTCGAGTTTGAAGGGTTTAATGATGGCTTTGATAAGCTTCATGGTTGTTCCAGTAATTTGGATAGGTGGTTGATTAGCAGAGTATTAGTGAGTGCGTGGTGAGAAGTCTGGATATGCTTCCTGACCGTGCTCGCCAATGTCGAGGCCACCCACTTCTTCTTCCTCTGATACGCGGACACCGATGGTGACTTTGAGGATCAGGAAGACGATGAAAGAGAGAGCAAAAGCGGCGATGCCGACGACAAATACTCCAAGGAGTTGGTCGAAGAAACCGAACTGCTTTTCGCTGCCTTCTGGCACATACTCGAAGATTGCTGCGGATAGGATGCCCCAAACGCCACACACGCCGTGAACGGAGATAGCTCCGACCGGATCGTCGATCTTAACCTTGTCAAAGAAGAGAATAGATACAACGACGATGAGACCAGCGATGAAACCAAGGATCATCGCACCCATTGCTGTGACGATGTCGGCACAAGCGGTGATACCAACGAGTCCTGCGAGGAAGCCGTTGAGTGCCATTGAAAGATCAGGTTTCTTCAGGACGATCCATGAGAGAAGGATTGAGCCCAAAGCTCCCGCCATCGCGGCGAGTGCTGTGGTTGTAATTACAAGACCAAGAGGTCCTGGGTCTGCTGAGAGTACTGATCCACCATTGAATCCGAACCAACCCAGGATGAGAAGGAATACACCAATAGTTGCGAGAGGCATGCTGTGGCCAGGAATTGGCCTAATTTTGCCATTCTCTTGGTATTTGCCCTTGCGAGGTCCAAGCAGCATAACGCATGCGAGAGCTGCAAAACCGCCGAAGGCATGAACAACGGCTGATCCCGCGAAGTCTTTGAATCCATTACCATCGTTGAGGCCGCCGAGCCAGCCGCCACCCCAGTGCCATGCACCAATGATGGGATAGAATACACCTACCAAAATGGTGGCGAAAATCATGAAAGTGCCGAGTTTGATACGCTCAGCAACGGCTCCAGAAACAATCGTAGCGGCTGTGGCAGCAAACATGCCTTGGAAGATGAAATCGCCATAACCAGTCATTGCGAGTCCTACACCTCCGTAGCCGAATGTGCCTCCTCCGTCTGCATTAAGATCACCGATCGGTCCTCCCCATGAGAGCCATCCTTCGATAATCCAGCTTCCTGGGTAATGCGTGTTGAAGCCCACAAATGCGTATGAGATGAGGCCAATTGCGATGATGAAGCAATTTTTGAACAGGATATTAACGGTGTTCTTCTGCTGAGTCAGACCGGCTTCGAGTGTGGCGAATCCGAGGTGCATGACAAATACCAGAGCTGCCGCTATGATAGTCCAAAGCATACTCGTAGTGAAGAAGTCGAATGCATAGGCGTATTCACCCTGAGCTTCGAGTAACCCGAGATAATCTCCAGCAGGGCCATCTTCAACGCCAGCGGCTTCTTCAGCAGCTATTGCAGCCATGGCCGGTGCAAGGGCTTCTTCCTGAGCACTGGCAGGTGCCGCGAAAGAAGACAGCATAGCGAAGGCGAGAGAGCCTAATGCCAGCTTGGATTTAAGTAATCTTAAGATTTCTGTGTATTTCATTGTAGAGGTTTGTTGTTTGCTAAGCGCCCAAAATGGTTTTCAGACACTAAACTCGACGGAGGCGAAACTCCTTCACGACCAATCAGCAGCGCTTATGCCAAGATCACGATCCTTTGATTCTCGCGCGCGAACTAGGGGTGCCACTTCGTTTGTTGGCCCAGTTTCTATGCTAACTCGTCAATTTTAGCTAATTGTTACTTTGTAGTGTAACTGCTGTTAACTATTGGTCACATTTACAGTTCAAGCAGCCCTTGGCGTGGATCGTTTCGTGGAGTCCCACGAGAAAATTCAGCAGCATCTTGGCCCTGAATGCGACGTTGGGGTGAGCCTGATCTAGATCCGTGGCGCTCATACACTGCTCGATTGGCTTCACGCGTTTCGGGTCGTTTACGAATCTCGGCAAATTGTTGCCTGGCATACCTGACCGCGAGCTTGTGGTCGACGATGGGGTTAGGGTAGTGAATGCCAGGTTTGAAGCCGATGGATTGAGCTTCGATCGGACTCAATTTCCAAGGTTCATGTATAAAAGGTTGGGGGACAGCCTTGAGTTCGGGGACGTGCTTCCGAATGAAGGCGCCCTCGGGGTCCTGTTCTTGGCCCTGTTTGATAGGATTATACATGCGCAATGTATTAATCCCAGTGGTGCCGCTTTGCATCTGTATTTGAGGGTAGTGGATCCCAGGTTCGTAGTCGATGAACTGCCGAGCAAGGAAGTGCGCGAATTGTCTCCAGTCGATCCAGAGATCATAAGCTGCAAAACTAACCAGCATGGCGCGCATGCGAAAGTTGATCCAGCCTTGTAGGCGCAAGAAACGCATGCAGGCATCAACGAACGGATATCCGGTCTGACCTGTTTGCCAGGCTAGGAGTCGATCTGGATCTGACGTTTGCGGACGTATCGAGTCATAAGCCGGGTTAAAGCTCCTAAACTCGATCTCTGGCTCGGACTCCAGTTTCTGGATAAAATGGCAACGCCAATGACAGCGGCTTAGGAAAGAACGGAGGTCGGACTTCTTCGTCTGCTTAACCGGTTGATTTTTCCTGCTGCGGGTCGCTTTGACGACTTGACGCATGGATAGGCAGCCCCACGCCAAATAAGGCGACAAACGTGAACAAGACTGTGCGGCTGTAAGCGGAGAAGATATACCGCGGCTGTAGCCGATATGGCGCTGGTTGAGAAAGCTCTCAAGCGTTGAGTCGGCCTCTGCAATGCCTCCGGATTGTGTGGGCTCTCGAACTTGAGCGTCAGGACATACTTTCAAAAGCTGTTCTGGGTGAAATGTCTTCAGGCTGAGTTGATTTTCCGAGGGCGGAGGAGCTAAGGCTGTGTCAGCAACTAGAACGGTCTCTCCCATGCGCTTCTCCCATGTTTTGGCCCAGCCATTGCGATCTCTTAGTCGGCGTTGGACCCCGTTGCAGGGGAACTCTTCCCAGGTGACATTGCTATGGCTATCGACCCATGATTTTAGCGCCTTATCCCTGGCGTAGGTTAGGGCATTGCCCGTTTCCATGTGCGATAGAATACGTAGGTGCGCGCATTGCTTCCTGAGGTGTTCGAAGATTTCTACACAGTTTCCCTGTGTGATCACGAGGTGCTGATTTCTATCCGTCAGCTCGGTGTTTAGGGAACGGAGGCATTGGGCTACGAATCGAGCATGCAATGGGTCAAAATCTTCGGCACCGTAGATCTCTGGTTCTATGATAAATAAGAAGAGTAGTCTTTTGCGGTGTCCGGGATTTTCCCGGCTCGCCCGTTGCAATGGGGCGTGGTCGTGGACGCGTAGGTCTCTTTTGTACCAAACTAGATCCAATTCGATGGGGGAGCTCACGCTTTAGCTTACTGAGCGTTCTGGATTCTCAACTCTGAGGCGGATTTGATGAATGGCGGAGGTCTCCCTTTTACTCGAGAGTTTCGGTCCAGCAGAAGGCGCCCGTTTAGCAATTAGTTCACGTTAAGAAATTCCTGGATTCGACGATTAATTTTTTCCCGAAAACGCTGGGAATTTATTTAGTATGAGCGAGGATTTCTTCAGAGCCCTTAAGGATACGAAGGCGCCTTTTCCAAGTGCTGAAGAACGCTTGTTTGATGATGAGGGCATGGCTCACCATGGAACTGTCGTTGATGATCTTAAGATGCGGATTTTGGTCATCGGGACAGATAGCCTAGCGCGCTCAGTTATCATCGGGACATTAAAAGGTATGGGCCCGTTGGCCGAGGTTCAATCAGTGGGCTCGCTCTTATTCGCACGCGAGATATTTTTGCGTTCGCCGTATCCCTATCGTGTGATCGTGATGATGCGGCCATCCGATGAAGCTTACATGAGTGAGGTTATAGATCTTGAGGAAACAACCCGCCTAAAGATGGGAGCGCGTTGGATTGGTTATTGGTCAAATAGTCTTCCGCAAGAGGCTGACCTTCCGGAATGGCAGGGGCACGTCGTAGGTTCTTTACCCTTGGGGCTCCTCAAGCGGGTCCTTGAGGTTGCTTAGGAGGATATGTTACCCCAGAGGGGGATAGGGGTCATGAAAATGAACAATAACTCGAAAGCATCCCCATCCTCTCAATCATATCCAGCGAAGACGGCTTTCACAGAAAGAAGTTGAAAAGGTCAGGCCTCCATTCACGGTGGTGGGTTTAATATGGCACGTGACTATTTAAAGGGAGCCAAAGACGCTTATGATGTTGTCGTGATCGGCAGCGGGTTGGGTGGATTGACTGGAGCTAACTATTTAGCGAAGCAGGGACACTCAGTCCTGTTACTTGAGCATCATTATCAGTTGGGCGGCTTGGCAACGTGGTTTAAACGAGGTGGCTCGCATGGGCATACATTCGATATTTCTCTGCATGGGTTTCCCTACGGGATGGTGAAATCTTGTCGCAAATACTGGACACGCGAAATCGCGGACTCCATCGAGCAAATCAAGGACGTGCGTTTCATCAATCCAGAGTTCGATGTCACCACGACTTTTGACCGAGCAGACTTCTCGCGGATTCTCATTGAAGAATTCGGTATCTCTGAGGAGCGCGTTGAGGCCTTTTACGAGCACCTGCGTCAAATGAACTTTTATGACGATGATCAGCGCACCACGCGCGAATTGTTCGAAGAGTTCTTCCCAGGACGTTCAGACGTGCACCGGTTGCTCATGGAGCCCATCGCCTATGCCAATGGTTCCACGATGGACGATCCTGCCATTTCTTATGGCATCGTCTTTTCAAACTTCATGAACAAAGGGGTATTCATCTTTAAGGGTGGTACTGACACGCTCATCAAAAAGATGGCTGATGAGCTCAAGCAGAATGGTGTGGACCTAAGACGCTATTGCTTAGTTGAAAAAATCCTCTCTGAAGAGATCGACGGCCAACGCCGCGTTACGGGTATTGTCGTCAATGGCAGGCAGATTGCATGTAAAGCGGTGCTCTCGAATGCCAACATTAAGAATACGATTTTCAAACTGGCCGGGGAAGATGCGTTTACTCAAGAATTTGTTAGAGACGCTGAATCTGTGCGCGTCAATTCCTCTTCATGCCAGGTTTACATAGGAATCAAAGAGGGAGAGAGTATTCCTTACATCGGCGATCTGGTGTTCACTTCCGATGCAGAAAAATTTTGCAGTAAGGAACTGGTCGCTCGCGATACCAAGAGTCGGACCTTTTCTGTCTATTACCCAGATACACGTCCGCACACAAAAACTCCGCGCTACTCCATTGTCGCGTCGCTCAATGCCACCTACAGCGATTGGGCTGAACTGGATGAAGATACCTATCAGAAAGAGAAAGCTCGGCTATGTGAAGAAGCCCTTGATGGCCTAGAGCACTTTATCCCGAACATCCGTGAAAAAGTGGATCACCTTGAAGCTGCCACACCACGCACAATCAACTACTACACCACGCACTTTGGCGGCACTTCTTTCGGCACTAAATTTGAAGGTCTCAAAGTATCTATGGGCTTGTCGGAGCAAGTAGCCGGTCTCTATCACGCCGGCAGCGTTGGGATTATCATGTCCGGGTGGTTGGGTACTATGAACTACGGTGTCATCACTGCCAATAAAATGGACAAGTGGCTCTACGAACAAGCTAAGCTAGAACAAAATGTTGCGGAAGCATCAGCTGAACCAGCAATTTCTTAAAACTTTTTATGAGTCTCGAAGAAGTCACCCGGACCATTCCCCACCGTCCGCCCTTTTTGTTTGTAGATACGATTGTCTCAGTCGATGCAGACAAAGCGGTGTGTGAACGCACCATAGATGGAGATGAATTCTATTTTGCGGGTCATTACCCGGGAAACCCCATCATGCCCGGAGTCCTCATCAGCGAAGCTTTATTCCAGACGGGAGCCATACTTTTGGGTAAGCGCATAGAAGCTGAGGGGAAGTCTCTCGGAGATGTCACACCGGTGCTTTCGCGCATCAAAGATGCTCGCTTTAAGAATATGGTGAAGCCGGGTGAGAAACTTACTCTAGAAGTGGCGCTGAATGAGATTGTCTCCAAATTTTTCTTCCTCAAAGGAACGGCACGACGCGCAGATGGCAAGGTGGCCTTATCTATTGAGTTTGCCTTGGCCATGGTGGAGGAGAGCGCGTGAGTTTCCTTAAGCTCGAAGGTAAGACGATCCTTGTGATGGGGGTGGCGAATCGCAAGAGTGTCGCTTGGTTCACTGCCAAAACTCTGGAGGAAGCCGGTGCCCAGGTTGTCTTTAGCGTGCGGTCTCAAGAGCGGCTCGATAGCCTCAAAAAACTCTTGGGTGATCGAGAAACCTATGTTTGTGATGTGGAGTTTCCTGACCAGATTGAAACGCTCGCGGAACAAGTTGCTGAAAGACACGATGTGATTCACGGAATCGTGCACTCCATCGCCTTCGCAGATTACTCGGATGGTTTTCGACCCTTCCACGAGACACAGCGTAGTCAGTTTTTGCAGGCGACTGGCATTTCCGCGTTTTCAATCGTTGAAATAGCTCGAGCGTTTAAGCCGCTCTTAGCGAGCGATGCCTCCTTTGTTTCTATGGGAATTTCCTCACAGGTGACGGCCGAAAATTATGGCTACATGTCACCCATCAAAGTTGCATTAGAGAGCTGCACGCGTTTTCTTGCCAAATCTTTCTCCGCTGATTCCGAGGTTCGTTTTAATACGGTCAATGCGGGCCCACTCAAAACGAGCGCTTCAGCGGGGATTCCCGGATATTTGGAAAGCTACCTGTTTGCAGAGAAGATGACGCTTCGCAAGCGTGCCTTGCAAACCCAAGAAGTGGCAGACGCCGCGGTCTATTTACTCAGTCCGCGTTCGAGCGGTATCAACGCTCAGGGTATCACCGTTAACGCCGGTATGGATTGGAATTACTTCGATAAGGAGTTGATCGATTTAGCCATGCGGCCTGAGTCTTAGACGCTTCTATTGATTTATGCTGTTTAAGAACACAGTCGTCGAGGCCATGGGCTATGCATTACCTGAGGATGTATGGACCTCGGATAAGGTGGAGTCTCTGCTCGCTCCGGCCTACGAGCGTCTGCGCTTGCCCGCAGGACGCCTTGAGCTGATGACAGGTATCCGTGAGAGGCGGTTTTGGCCTGTTGGAAAACGCCCCTCTGAGGCCAGCGCTGAGGCAGGTGAGCGGGCGCTGGCTGCTTCGTCAATTGACCGCGATGACATAGATCTGCTCATTCACTCGGGTGTGTGCCGAGATCGCTTGGAGCCATCGACAGCATCTTACGTTCACCGCCTTTTGCAGCTTTCTGAAAAGACACAATTCATGGATGTCTCCAATGCTTGTTTAGGCTTTTTGAACGCCATGGTGATCGCTGGCGGTTTGATAGAGAGTGGTCTCATCCGCACTGCACTGATTGTATCTGGGGAAAATGGACGTCCACTCATGGAGAATACATTGCGCTCTTTTCTCAGTCCGGAGCAGACGCGTAAGTCGGTGAAGAAGCTTTTTGCCAACCTTACCATTGGTGCAGGCGCAGTTTCCTATGTTCTTTCGCGCAAAGATTCGGTCACTCAATACCTTTATCGTATGGCTGGTTCCGTGGTTGGATCAGACTCCCAAGCCAATGACCTTTGCGAAGGAGATTCGGCGGCAGGTAGTGAATTGTCCATGGAGACCGATTCCGAAGCTTTGTTGCACGCTGGAGTCAATTTGGCCAAACGGACGTGGAGCCGATTCCAGTCGGTGATGGGATGGGGGGCAGAACAGGTGCAACATGTGATGACTCATCAAGTGGGGCGCGCGCACCAACGCAGTTTGTATGAAGCCCTCGGCTTACCATTAGACAAAGACTTTTCGACCTATGAAACGCTGGGTAATGTCGGCTCGGTGTCGTGCCCGATTACGCTTGCCATGGCAGAGGAGCAAGGAGTGATTAGCTCAGGTGATAATTGTGCGCTGCTTGGCATTGGTAGCGGTTTGAGTAGCCTGATGATGGGATTGGAGCGCGCATGAACCCAGTGCCTGATTGGATGCGTGCCGAGTATCCCTTTGAGCCCCAGTATCTTGGGCTCACTTCAGGGTCGCGTATGAGCTACTTAGATGAGGGCGAAGGCTCTGCGGTGGTCATGCTGCATGGCAACCCGACATGGTCCTATTTCTACCGTCACTTGGTTAAAGCCCTGAGTTCAACGATGCGTTGTATCGTTCCGGACCATATTGGCTGTGGTTTTTCAGATAAGCCGCAGGATTATTCTTATCGTCTTGAGCAACACGTATCCAATGCAGTCGAACTGATCGAAAGTCTTGATTTGGAGCGTTTTGACTTGGTCCTTCATGACTGGGGCGGCGCGATTGGTATGGGGGTAGCCCGCGAGCTGAAAGAAAAGGTAGATCGGCTGGTTGTGACCAACACCGCAGCTTTTCGCAGCAAGTCGATACCGTGGCAGATCAATATCTGTCGCACACCGTTTCTCGGAAGCTGGATCATTCGCGGACTGAATGGCTTTGCCGGACCAGCTACCAAGATGGCCGTTTCTGAACGGCTCCCGGAGGTCGTTAAGCGAGGTTTTCTCTATCCCTACCAAAATTGGAACGACCGCATAGCCAATTGGGCGTTCGTTCAGGATATTCCAATGCGCGCGGTACATCCGAGCTGGGACACACTTGTCGACATCGAGAAGGGTCTAGAGAGTTTCAAAAACCATCCGATGCTTCTGCTTTGGGGAATGAAAGACTTTTGTTTCCATCCTGGATTTCTTGAGGAATGGGAAAGGCGCTTTCCAGACGCGAAGGTCCAGCGAATTTCGGATGCTGGTCACTATCTTTACGAAGATGCTACAGAGCAGACGGTTGGAAAAGTGGCAGAGTTTTTAGCCCGCTGAGTCGAGTTTTGAGCCGCAAAAAAATCGCCCATATTTTGGGAGTTTGCTACTCAGATAAATATCTAATGGCAGCTCGGTAGCCTTCGATTCCTAGCCCGCAAATCACGCCTTTGGAAATGTCTGATAGATGGCTGGTATGACGGAATTTCTCTCGGCTGTGGACATTAGAAATATGCACCTCGATACACGGGAGTTTGACGCCGCTCACGCAATCACGGAGTGCAATACTCGTGTGAGTAAATGCCCCTGCATTGATAACCAAGGCGTTGCCTCCTTCAGAGGCGAACTTGTAGATGAAATCGATCAGGGCACCTTCGTGATTGGATTGGAAACATACGACTTCACTGCCGAGCTCCTTACCCAGAGCCACACATTCAGTCTCAAGTTCGGATAGGGTCATTGAGCCATAAATCTCAGGCTCCCGCTTACCGAGATGATTGAGATTTGGGCCATTTATGATCGCAATACGAGATTTCGGGGCGCTGTCCATAGAAAGTATTACTGTCGTTGCCTGAGCATGATATCAACAAAGAACCCCAGTATCTTGGCTGGGGTTAATCATTAGGCGTGAACAGAAGTGCGGTGCGATCTGAGCTTAAATCAGTTTACCTAAAATCTGATCACAACCGATCAATCCCACGTTAACACGACGCTTGAATAAAACAAAGTGTCCAGCTCCTCATTGTCAGGTTCCGGGTCGGAAACATAGGTGTTTGTAATTCCTGAACGCACATTCCATCGACCGCCGCCCGAGATGGGTATCTGTATCCACGAATCATGTTCGATCCGGAAAGAGCCTAAATCGTCAACTGAACCAATATATTCGAGTGAGTTCTCAAGAATGATTAGTTCATCAAATTCGTAATGGTGGGTAAGCCCCAGATCTATACCCGCGCCCTGTTCGTTTTCTCCCGTTGAGAAGTCGGAGTAGACATATGCAAGACCCGCAGTACTGTGAAGATAGTGTTTTTCTCGGTCGAAAATCTTATAGGATATACCCGCAGAATAGAGCGCTCGTAAGTCGAGGTCCTCGAACTCATCATTCTCGAGCTCCAGCCGTGTATACCAACCGAACTTCTCCGAGAAGAAATTGGTATAGCGTGCTCCGATTTTTGTCTCTCTGGCCGTTGTTTCCCCGTCATCCTCGCTTGTTTCGTGCCGCACATTGAAGCGTAGAGTGTCATGGGGACCCTCTAATACCGCCTCCGCTCCGATACGAGCGGTGAACTCGTCGGTGTTCCCAGAACGGCCGACGACATCAAAACTTGCACGATAAGACCAGTTGCGCCTCATGGCGACAATGTCGGGATCTTCCTCGCCAGGCAGCCATGCTAATCGGATATCGTCCTTGGTTGCATTGAGCGTGCTAGATGAACCCTGGACACTGATTTCCCCTGATTCGGAAGTATTCACTGAACCAGTACTTGTGTCTCCAGATTCGAGGCGAACTGTCAAAGGGTCTTCAGTTTGAATCGAAGCAACTTCGCTCATCGGGATCGTGATGTCTCCACCAAAAGTAGTCGCGATCGTCATCTCTTCATCAGAAATACCGGTTACGAGGCCATTTATAATCGAGCCATCCAAAGTCTTAATCTGATCACCGTAGATAAGTGAGCCCATGATTAGGGCTGTTAGCATGACATACTGTTTCATAAATCGAGTAGGAAGAGGGGGTGAGTCATAGGTTCTTAAACAAAAAAAACTGCTCCATCCGTGAAGCAGTTTTTATGATAATTAATGCTGTGGCGAATTAAAGTGAAGCAAACAGCTTGTCTTCCCAAGCCTCATAAGCGTCTTCAAAGTCGACATCACAATCGACACGGTCGAGGAGCTGCTTCGCGCCGTTGCGCTTCAGGCTCTCATCGAGCTTACGCCCACAGCCGCAGAAATCATCATAGCCCGAATCGCCGAGAGATAAAACCGCGTATTCGAGATTTTCCAATTCTGTGACTTCGTCGTCATTTAGTGCATCACAGAAGTCTGTTGCCTCATCGGGTGGATCGCCTTCGCCCCAGGTTGAGATGATGATGATTGCGCGCTCGGTTTCTTTGAGCTTTGAGGCCTCGAAATCGAAAACGTTGCTCAGAGTCGCTTCAATGCCCGCTTCTTGAGCCCGCTTGAACGTGCGCTCGGCGAGATCTTCAGCATTTCCGGTTTCTGTACCGTAGAGTATCGTGAGTGGTTTAGACATGATGTTTAAAGTAATTTTTATTTTAAGACCGGATGGATACCTAGTTTCAAGTAAAGAATATGCTGTGAGCTTTGAAACAGAAAGGTGAGCCGTCCGTGACGCAATTAGTTTGATCCACAAGCAAGATGTGTTCTCTAAATGATTCAAACCCCTCAACGGAAATGCATCTGAAAGAAGTCATCATTAATGGATTCAAAAGCTTTGCTGATAAGACAAAGCTGGATCTAGAACCTGGTGTCATAGCAATCGTGGGCCCCAATGGCTGTGGTAAAAGCAATATTGCTGATGCATTGCGTTGGGTTTTGGGCGAGCAGTCGGCCAAAGCCATGCGGGGGGACAAAATGCAGGACATCATCTTTGCCGGCTCTGAAAAACGAAAGCCCCTGAATCTGTGTGAAGTGTTTCTCAAATTTACCGACTGTGAAGAGCATCTGGGGACGGCCTTCAATGAAGTGGAGGTGGGGAGACGCGTAGCGCGAGAGGGGAGCAGTGACTATTTCATCAACGGAAAGGTCTGTCGCCTTAAGGATATCCAGCGTTTATTTATGGATACGGGAGTCGGACGGGTTTCTTACTCCTTCCTTTTGCAAGGTCAGATTGACCAAATTCTTTCCTCTAACCCTTCGGAGCGTCGAGTTATTTTCGAAGAGGCCGCGGGCATCACGAAGTACAAAGCCCAACGTCGTGAGACGCTTAATAAGCTAAACCTTGTTGAGGCAAATTTGGCACGTGTTACCGATGTCATTGATGAGGTGGGCCGGCAGATTGGCTCTCTAAAACGTCAGGCGAGCAAGGCATTGCGCTACCAACGCGTCCAACATCGCCTCAGTCATCTGGACTTGGCTTGGCTAGCCTACCATTTCGATCTGCGGTCTCGTGAAAATCTAGAACTTAAGCAACAAGAGTCAGCCCTGGGCCAAAAACTCGATACATGTCGTTCCGAGCTTCAGAAAAAAGAGGCCGGGTTGAATCATGCTCGGGCTGAACGTAGTTCATCTCAGGAGCGTCTGCAGTCTGCTCAACAAGCGCTCTATAACTTAAAAGCGGAACTTGAGAAGAATCAGAATAAAATCCAGCTGTCCCAAGCGCGTCAGGAAGATCTAGGCAAGCGCGGTGAGCAGATTTCGGCAGAGCTCGGTATCCAGTTGGAGCGTCGCGAGGATATTGAAAAGCAATTGCAGAGTGAAAGTACTTCTAGACAGATGCAACTTGGCCTGGTCGGAGATTCTGATGCTTTATTTCAAGAGCGAAATCGCGAAGTGCTCATAGCTCAGGATAAACTGACACAAGCAGAGAAGGCCTTAAAGCAGGCACGCCAAGATGTCCTTATGGTGGACAACAAGTTAACGCGTTTGCGATCCCAAGTCACTACACTTGAGGTTGAGGCTAAAGCTTATCAGGGGCGGCATGCTCAACTCTCGGAGCAAGTCCATATGCTCAGTCAAGAGATTGAACAACTGCAGGCTGAATCGCAAAATCTCGAGCGCGCGCGGACCTGCCGATTAAAGGACCTGGATGAACAAAAGGCTCGATTAGATGCCCTGCAAGCCAAACGCACGGGGCTACGCGAGCGCCATCGTGAAAAGCAGCAAGGTCTGCGGGAGAAAGACAAACAGATCGCCGCCGTTGCAGCGCACCTCGGGGTGCTGGAGAAACTTAATCAGGGGCTTGAGGGTTTGGGAGCTGGTGCAAAAGCAATCCTACAAAACAAGGTAGATGAACTTTCCTGTGAAGAGGCCGAAACGCTTTCTCGGCTTATAGAAGTTCCGGAGGCTGATCGTCTGGCCGTTGAGGCACTCCTCGGGGATGCCGTTGACGCGGTTTTATTGGCAGATGGTGATGAAACTAGCCGTGCGATCAATGGCCTCGTAAATCAAAAACTTGGAACGGCAGTAGTTCGTGGAGATGGAGATGCTTCTATGACCTTTTCAATCCCACGCGATTTGCCCGAGAGAGTGCGACCAGCCTTCGAGCGCGTAAAAGCTCAAACTGTGCGTGCTGAGAGTCATTTGAGGGCGCTACTGGCGGGGTGTTATATCGTGGATAGCATCGTCGAGTTTCGGGCTTATTGGCGTCAGAGCCCGGAGTTGCGATTCGCGCGTATTTCAGACTCTGAGGGCCGGGTGCTGCGTGCGGACGGTTGTATGGTTGGGGGGAGAGGTAAGGGCGAAAAATCTTCGATTATCCAACGACAATCAGAGATCAGAAAACGCAAAAAAGAGCGCGAGGTGCTTCAAGCGGAGATGGATATCTTGTGTGGGGAGCATGAAGCTCTACAGCAGGAGATTCAGGGGGCGGAGCAGCAATTAGATGAGCAGCGCGCACAGCTCTCAGAGATCCGACAGGAGGCGAGCACGATCGAAGCTCAACAAAAAAGTGTTCAATCCAATCTTGAAAAAGCCAATCGTGCGGTACGCCGTGCGCAGCAAAATCTGAGTGAGTTTGAAGCTTCACATAAACAGAAATTACATCGCCTCGAACAGGCCCAGACAGCGCTGAAAGAGGGTGAAGCAGAGCACGTTCATGCTCGTGAACAGGTCGAACAGAACGAGGCAGATATTGATCGTTTCCGCGATGAACGCGATTCGCGCCGCGACAGCCTTGCAGATCTCCGACTCCAACTGGCTGAAAAACGTCAGAGGCTTGAATCTCTTGATCGTGAGGTCAGCCAGATGAAACGCCGACTTGATGACGTGAACTCTCTAGTCCGCCAGCGCGAGTTGGAGCGTGACACGATACATGAGCAGGTAGCAAAGTTGAAAGAAGATGCCACTCATGCTGCCGCCCGGAATACCCATCTTGAAGAATCAGTGCGTGTGACGGAGGAGCAGGCAGCAAGGCAACGCGATGCGGCTGTGGCCATTGATAAAGAAGTCAGCTCGCGAGAGACGACTCTGGAGTCATTACGACGTAGTGAGCGAGAATTTGCTACGCAGCATGGACGTATGGAGATCCGTTGTGTGGAGACTCTTTCGAAAATCCAAGTGCTAGTCGAAAAAGCTATCAATGAGTATGAAGCAGATCTGACGAAAGTGGGATGGAAGGCGCAGCTGTGGGCCGCTGATGCCGAGTTTGAACGCCAAATTGATCTCGAATCACTGGATGCCGTTGACTCAATAGAAGAATTGGGCCGCCCAATGCGTACAGACCCGACGCCAGATGACCTCTCTGCGATGGATCAGACTGATTGGAGTGCTGTAGAAACTGAGGTCCGGGAGTTACGAAGCCGAGTTAATGCAATGGGTCCAGTCAATCTAGTCGCCATCAAAGAATATGCTGACCTAGCTCAGCGATTTCAGTTTCTTAAAGAACAAAGCGACGACCTGTGGAATTCCAAAAACAGCCTCATTGAGGCGATCGACGAGATAAACACCATATCGACTCAGCTCTTCAGGGAAACCTTTGAGCAGGTGATCCAGAACTTTAAGTATACCTACGATCAGCTGACTGGGGGTGGCTTTGCCGATTTGCAGCTGGTTGACAATGAGGATATTCTCGACTCGGGAATTGATATTGTGGCGCGCCCCCCAGGAACACGCCTGAAGAATTTATCGCTGCTTTCAGGTGGACAGAAGACGATGACTGCCGTCGCGTTGCTTTTTGCGATCTATATGGTCAAGCCGAGCCCATTTTGCGTTCTGGATGAGCTAGATGCACCTTTGGATGATGCTAATATCGGGCGATTTACCAGTATGCTGAAGACATTCACCAAATACTCCCAGTTCGTGATCATTACACACAATAAACGCACGATCGCGGCGTCTAACGTTGTTTATGGAGTCACCATGCCGGAGAAGGGGGTTTCCCGTGTTATTTCAATGCGTTTTAACCCTGATCAAACTGAATCACTGGAACCAGCTCAAGCGATTGGCGATGACTTAAGCTTAAGGGCCTCGTCGTAGCAGACGTTGCCGGTTTAGATGGCTCCGTCGTCTTTTAGAGCATCACCGAAGGACAAAAGGCCGCTGCTGTATTCACGGCCATAGCTGATATGCAAGCTGCATACCTGATAAATTGCCGAGAGAACCTCTAGTTTACTGAGGGAACGTAAAGGGTGAATAAACGCTGAGTATAAAAGGCCGTTACTTACTGCGTAGCGAGCATCAAGGGCGCTGTGGAAATTCGACTGCATCATCATATCCTTTTCAAACTCCGTCACAGCAGAATATTCCTTAATCGGTGAGATAATTCTCATTCGATTGTGAGTTTCGTCGTAGATACACAGCAGCTCCAAATCCCTGAATTCAAATTCGATAACATTCCCATCAGCGAGAATTTTATCATCTGTCAATTCCTGGATAATCATCCTGAGTGTTGTGCCGTCCATCTCATCTTGGTGAGGTGCTCCGACTAGACTCATGCAGCCTAGACACAGAAAAGGGAGTAGTTTAAAAATGTTCATCAGAATTGGGATTCTCGCCGGGGCTGTTTTAGATGAAACAGTCATGAATTGCATTTCCGATAATCTGTGACCCACAGAAATTTGGTCAATAACCTATCTGTCGATCATTCGATGCAAGCAAATGAAAAGCTGGCTGAGGTGTGAAGGGTCGGTAGAGGGGGTCACCAATGACCACCCCCTGCCAGCCGATGCAGTTTATGGATTGATAAGCAGCTTCACCCCAAGTCTTTCCCTGTCTCAGAGCGTGAAACATGATCTGTGGACGATGCGTGTGCCTAAGATAAGGTTCGTAAGTGTTACCGACGGTGCATGATACGCCGCGGCTAATTAGAAACGCGACCCAGGAGTTCTCATCTACCAAGGACTTTCCTGAATAACTGTGAATGTGAAAACCTATTGCTCCCTTTTTGAACTTGAAGTCCTTATTTCTCAATGCCCGTGGGGGCTTGCTTTGATACCAACCAAAATAGAATGAGACAGCGTCATTGCCGACTGTGCGCGATGTGTTTACTAGGCAGTCGCGTTCTATCGTAATTCCTGATGTTTCCAAATAAGACTGCGCCGTTTTTAGCCAATATTTACCCGCGGCATGTGGCCCATCTTTTTCGACGACGGCTGATCCATAAAATGCGTTTTTTTCTGCATAGATTGCATTGTCTATAAGTTCTTTTACCGCAGACACGTTTGGTCCGTCCAAGCGTGATACCTTGAGCACCATATTTCTAGATTCTTCTATACTGAGGTCGATGTCAAAAAGGGGATTTTGGACTGGCCCGACGATATCCTTCTCTATGGATAAAATTTGAGCGAGGTGTGAATCTATGGATCCCTTTGATGTCCTGAGAGAATAATCAATTCCCATTCGTTCACCCTTCATCTTGCGAGAGTGCTTCATCTTAAGAGGGGTCCCAATCGTCGTCACCAAGAAGTCGATCGAAGTAGAATCGACTCTATAGAGCAGCCTTCCATTTCTGTTCTTTTCTTTATGAACCTCACCGGTCATTGCACCTTGGTCAAATAGGGCTTCGATCACAGGGTTGTAGACGGATTCATAAAACTTATTAGAAGCAATCTCTTCACGAGTGGGTAGTGATAGCCTCAATATGTTATTGCTAGGTATACCCCTTACTTGTGCATAGTATTCTGATATAAATATCGAATCCTCAGAATTTATGTTCTGTACGATATAAACATTCTTTGTGTCTACTGCACCGAAGCTGGCTGTAGAAAGACTTGCAATCAATAATATGTATAAAGATGCGTTCTTTAAGTGGTTCATGGACTATATGAATGGGGGGGATTCTAAGAAAAATTAATAGATGGAAAACGTTCATATATCTCAAGTTTAAATCGTTGTTTCTCTTTAATTTTTAGAAAATATTAAAATTAAAAATCTAGGCGGTTTAATGGTTTATGACAAAGAATAGATTTAAACATTTTCTTTGTCTAAACCTATTGTTAAAAACGTTATATTATTAAAAATTCGTAACACTCAAGTTTCTGGCTCAGATTAGAAGGGTAGAGTAATGGCGACAGCCATTGCTTGGCTTGAGCTTTGATCTGCACGACGGCAATCGCTCTCACGATCACCCTACTGAACATTAGTATGCACCGCACCTCTGGTCACACCCTACTATACCACCGGAATAAAAAACCATTGTGTAATCGACGGCCCAAATTTGAAACTGGTGCTCAGGGCGGGACTTGTACCGAGCGAAGAGAATCTTCGCGACAAGACCGGTCTGCGCAGCAGATCCGGACCACCCGCCGGGTGAAAGTCTCACAATGCCTTCGAGACAAAAAAAGCCATCGCGTAATCGAAGGCCTAAATTAGGAACTGGTGCTCAGGGCGGGACTTGAACCCGCACGCCCATACAGGCACTACCCCCTCAAGATAGCGTGTCTACCAATTCCACCACCTGAGCATTTGGTTTTCGGGAAAACCCGAAGGATAAGTTTTATGAATGCTCAAGGTGATGAAATTGGCAAGCCAATGTATTTGTCGCCATCGGCTCGGAACCACCACTTGAGCATCTAGATAAGCATTCGAAAGAAACCCGTTGATCTTGGTGATGCAATGTATTTTTAAGATAAAAGTGTCGGGAAGTATTGAATGGCGGCTTTCGACATAGGATGAACGTATGGCGCTTTCTTGGTTTCAGGACGGAAAATTCCCCCTCTACTTAGCTCCGATGGCTGGTTTTACGGACACGGTGTTTCGTCAACTGTGTCGTTCGGAGGGGGCTGATGTAGTCGTATCGGAGTTTGTTTTGGCTGATGCATTGATTCATGGCGACTCAGCAACCTGGGAAACTGTGGATTTTTCAGAAGACCAGCGCCCAATGGGTATTCAGATTTTTGGATCTTCGTCTGGAGTTATGGCCGAAGCGGCTCAGCGTTTAGTAGACCGGCATCAGCCGGATTTTATCGACCTTAATTTTGGTTGTCCATCCGACAAGGTGACCTGCCGCGATGCCGGCTCCTCGCTTTTACGAAATCCCGCAAAGCTGCAATCGATTGCTGCCGCGGTTGTGCGCGCCTTACCAGGTTTGCCGGTGACGGGAAAGATCCGAGTCGGCTGGGACGATAGTAGCATTGTCGCCACCGATGTAGCGCGACGTTTGGAGGACGCGGGTGTGGAGGCAGTGGCCATTCACGGGCGAACCAAAGAACAGGGTTACACGGGGCAAGCCCGCTGGCATCTGATATACGAGGCAGCAGAAGCGGTGAACATCCCTGTGATTGGGAATGGAAACATTGAATCCGCCGCTGACATTGAGCGTGTTCGGTCTGAGTCACGTGTAGCGGGTGCTATGATTGGCCGAGCCGCATTGGGTTATCCGTGGATATTTGGTGAGATCAAACACATGTTGGCAACAGGAGAGAGGCCACCGAGGCTCACTCTTGAGAAGCGCTGGGAAACGATCATTCGTTTCGCTGAGATGCTTTCAAGCAGACCTGCTAGACAGAAATTCGGCGGGCAACTCCGCTGGATGCGTCCTAAACTTTCTAAACTGACCAAGGACATGACAGCGTGCAAAAAAGCACGGGGTGGCTTGGCTCAGGTGAATTCAATCGAAGAGCTTAGGGTATTGGCCGCGGACCATATTGCTCGCTACGCAGATGCGGACAAAGCCATACTTTCTCGAGACAAGCATGCCGGAGCCCAGGCTATTGTCGCTTAAATATTTACCCAGCACATGGCTACCTATTCTAAGAAAAAGCAAACCCGTCAGAATCGTCATCGTGGATTTAGCACGCAGATTCCTGTATTGAGCGAGGAAGAGATGTATCAACTGCTCGCTGAACACAATTGCCCGTTCATCCTGGCTTTGGATCAGGTGCAAGACCCGCACAATCTAGGTGCGATTATGCGTTCGGCGGATGCCTCGGGAGTCGACGTGGTGGTTGCCCCAAAGAAGGGCGCGCCCCCCATCACTGAAACGGTGCGCCATATTGCATGTGGGGGGGCAGAACATGTGCCTTATGTTCAAGTCAGTAACCTTGCGAATGCTTTGCGCAAATTTCGAGAGCTGGAGATTCGTATCGTTGCTACTTCGGACCACAAGGGTTCGATCAGTCTATTTGATTGTGATTTCGCTGGTCCAGTTGCGGTGGTTATGGGTGCCGAGGCCGCAGGTGTACGCCGCCTGACTGCAGAATTATCAGACGACTTGGTAAAGATCCCGATGTCGGGAGAGGTGGATTGCCTCAATGTGTCGGTTGCAACAGGGGTGACGCTCTTTGAGGCGGTTAGGCAGCGGCATCGTTAAGAATTTGCTGACGAGATGTTATTTGAGCTGTGTCGACCTGGGGATTTTTTTTCAATACCCGTGTAGTATGCGCGGTGTGAAGGGGTTCTAGACTATCTATCTTGCTTAGCACCTGCAAAAAAGCCCGGCATCTTAGGAGAAAGCCGGGCTTTGAAATGGGTTAAGATTAACCGCCGCTTAATAGCGGTAGTGCTCTTGTTTGAACGGCCCCTTTGACTTCACGCCAATGTAGTCGGCTTGATTGTCTGAAAGGACTGTGAGCTTGGCGCCGATGCGGTCGAGGTGGAGACGGGCGACTTCCTCGTCCAAGTATTTTGGGAGGATATAGACGCCGGGTGTGTATTTCTCGACCTGCTTCCAGAGATCCATCTGTGCTAATACTTGGTTTGTGAACGAGTTCGACATCACAAACGACGGGTGCCCGGTGGCGCAACCGAGGTTGACCAAACGGCCTTCTGCGAGAAGGAAAATAGAGTGTCCTTCTGGGAAGTTGTATTGGTCGACCTGAGGCTTGATGTTGATGCGCTGAACGCCGGGAGCTTCGTTTAATTTCACGACCTGGATCTCATTGTCGAAGTGGCCGATGTTACAGATTATGGCCTGATCGCGCATCTGGCGCATGTGCTCGAAAGTGATGATGTCCTTATTGCCAGTGGTCGTGACGTAGATGTCTCCGACTGGCAGTGCGTCCTCGATTGTGGTGACCTTGAAGCCTTCCATAGCGGCCTGAAGGGCGCAGATGGGGTCGACTTCGGTGACAATAATCTGCGCGCCCATGCCTTTGAGAGCTTGGGCACAGCCTTTGCCTACATCGCCGTATCCGCAAATTACTGCGACTTTCCCGGCGATCATGACGTCTGTGGCGCGCTTGATTCCGTCGATGAGGGACTCACGGCAGCCGTAAAGGTTGTCAAATTTCGACTTGGTTACGGAGTCGTTTACATTAATCGCTGGGACGAGGAGTTTGCCTTCTTCTTGCATCTTGTAGAGGCGATGAACTCCGGTGGTAGTCTCTTCGGATACACCCTTCCACTCTTTGACTGTGTTGGACCAGCGAATGGGGTCTTCGCTGTTTATCTGTTTGAGGAGGTTCTTGATGATCTGCTCTTCCTCGCTTTCAGATTCTGAATCGACCCAATCGCTGTTTTCAGTTTCGAGCTCATAGCCTTTGTGGATGAGTAGCGTAGCATCACCGCCATCGTCGACGATCAGCTGTGGGCCTTTGCCATCTGGCCACGTCAGTGCCTTGTATGTGCAGTCCCAATACTCCTCAAGTGACTCGCCTTTCCAGGCGAAGACTGGAACGCCGGTGACAGCGATGGCTGCGGCTGCGTGATCTTGTGTAGAGAAAATATTACACGAGCACCAGCGGACGTCTGCGCCCAGAGCAACGAGGGACTCGATGAGCACCGCTGTTTGGATGGTCATGTGGAGCGATCCCATGATGCGAACTCCAGAGAGTGGTTTCTCCGGGCCGTATTTTTCACGAACGGCCATCAAGCCGGGCATTTCCTTTTCGGCGATGTCGATCTCTTTGCGTCCCCAGTCGGCTAGGGAGATGTCTGCAACCTTGTAGTCGGTAGTGGTGAGGGTTTCGGTAGCCATGTTTTGAATGGATGGAAGTTAAAGGATGAAGGATGATTTGAATTAGAGGGCAGCTTGGAGCTCGCTGGTTTTGTCGGTTTGTTCCCAAGGCAGATTAGTCTTGCCGAAGTGGCCGTAAAAAGTGGTGCCGCGGTAGATCGGACGCAGCAGGTCGAGTTGTGAGACAATGTCCGCTGGTTTGAAACTGAAGACCTTCGGTAGGGCGGCGGCGATGGCTTCATCGGGTGCCTTGCCCGTGCCAAAGGTGTTGACGCAAATACTGGTGGGATGGGGGTAGCCGATGGCGTAGGCCACCTGGACTTCTACTGAGTCTGCAAGTCCTGCAGCCACGATATTTTTGGCAACCCAACGACACATGTAAGCCGCCGAGCGATCTACCTTAGAGGGGTCTTTGCCCGAGAATGCACCCCCTCCGTGACGACCCCAGCCGCCATAGGTATCCACAATGATTTTCCGCCCCGTTAGGCCAGCATCGCCTTGAGGGCCGCCGATAATGAACTTACCAGTCGGGTTAATCAGAAACTCGGTTTCATCGGTGAATAATTCGGTCGGTAAGACCTGCTTAACGATCTCTTCGGTGATAAATGCTTCAATCTCGGCATGAGTCACATCTGCGGTGTGCTGCGTGGAAACAACGACATTTTGGATGCCGGTGATTTTTCCATCTTCATATTTTACAGCCACTTGAGACTTAGCGTCGGGGCGTAACCACGGTGCGAGATTTGTCTCCTTGCGCACCCGGCTGAGCTCTTTCATTACAGTGTGAGCGAAGATGACGGGTGCGGGCATCAGTTCGGGTGTTTCGTTTGTGGCAAACCCAAACATGATTCCCTGGTCGCCGGCCCCTTGTTCTGCAGTCGCTTTACCTTCGGCTCCTGCAGCATCCACCCCTTGAGCGATGTCGGGAGATTGGGTCGTAAGTGCATTGGTAATGAATACGCTATCGGCTTGGAAAACATCGTCGTCGTTTGTATAGCCAATCTCCCGAATGGCCTCTCGGACAACGGCCTCAAAATCGATCTTTGCTGCGGTAGTCAGCTCGCCGGCGAGAAATGCACAGTTGCTCTTTACTAGGGTTTCGCAGGCCACTCGACTGGCGGTGTCCTGTTCAAAGCAAGCATCGAGGATGCTGTCAGAAACGAAGTCGGCAACTTTGTCGGGATGCCCTTCACCGACGGATTCAGATGAGAAGATAAAATTGGCCATGGCTAGGATACTGTGAGGAAAGCCAAGTTCGGCAAGTATTAACATATCTTGATTTAATGATATGTTCCTCTGAGGCGTCGATTGAGCATTTAAAGGAGTCTACGGACATCGGGTGGATAGAATATACAGAGACGCTCGACTTGTGAGCTTAATTGCTTTTGGAAGTTGGGGATGAAATCAAAGATCTTAGCCTTCTTGTCGATTTTAGCATCAATTGCATTCACCGGTTGCAACACGAACGATCAATGGGTCGAGGATAATAAAAACCGGCTCTGTGTCTCGTTTGATGCCCCGCATCCGGGCTGGGTTCTAGCGATCCAGGAAGTTTGGGAGAAAAAGGGAGAGTTTTACGTCTATGCTGAGGTGAAGGTGAAGGATCCCAACGCGATGTATCCTCAAATCATCTCCGTGGTCGGTGATTGCGTTCCAGTCATGCAGGACGGCAAACCCTTTCAGCTTTATTTAGCGGGTAAGACCTGGAATTGGGAATCTATCGAGGGGGCTATAGAGGTGGCGGGTTCAGATGAGTTCAGGAAGGTCTTCGATACTAAGGGAGCTCGGAAACGTTTTCCGCGATGACCCCATCAGGTCCGTCTCTGTGTCTGATCGTCCT
Organism: Opitutales bacterium; assembly: GCA_013215165.1. Taxonomy (NCBI): domain Bacteria; kingdom Pseudomonadati; phylum Verrucomicrobiota; class Opitutia; order Opitutales; species Opitutales bacterium. Next base: position 45,631 of record JABSRG010000013.1, read on the forward strand.
GGGCGGAGAGCCTCCGGCGCCTGCATTACTTGAATATTGGTATGGCCGGGCAACCTTTGCGATTGGCGCTGACGGGGGCGTCGATGCCTTTCTTCAGGCAGGAGTCATGCCCAATGTGGCGATCGGAGACTTCGACTCATTTCAAGGAGACTTGAATACGTTGACTTGCCGGGTAGACGTCAAAGAACAACAAGATTCTACCGACTTCGAGAAAGCTTTAGGGGCTGTGCCTGAGAATATACCTTTCCATCACTTCGTCATTTTGGGAGCGACTGGGGGGCGTCTTGATCATTCGCTAACAAATCTGCTTATTGCGGGGCGTGCTTTTCCCGAATCACGCTTTGAAATCATCGACGACCAACAGCGTGTCATCCGAGTAAATGCCGAATGGGCGTTGCACGAGGAACGCGTTGAGTCCGGTCAAACCATTAGTCTGGTGCCGTTTGATACTGCGACAGGTGTCTCTGCCACGGGTTTACATTGGCCATTGAACGATGCGACGCTTCGAATAGGGGGCTTGCTGGGTCAAAGCAATATGGCGGATTCAGAGTCGATTTCGGTGTCTATATCCAGCGGATTGTTATTTGTGATTCTGAATATGCCTGGGAACGCCGAGCCACAGATCGGCTAAAGCTTTTTATTATGTCAGAAAAAAGATCCCATATTGTGCGTCCAGATGATCATGAATGGACGGAGAAATTTATTCCGGCAGCGACTGCTGATCGGCGTGGTCTTTATAAGAAGCTTTCCTCGCACCATGGCCTGAGTCAGCTTGAAGCACGCCTCACCCGTATTCCGCCAGGGGAGTCCAACACATGGTTTCATACCCACAGTCATTGTGAAGAATGGTTCTATGTCACCGCAGGTTGTTGCCATGCCCATATCAATGGAGCCTGGCAGGAGATTCAGACTGGTGATTCCATCGCAACATGGCCGGGGGAGTGGCATACATTCCGCAATTTCGGCGATATTGACTGTGATATCTTGATGGTCGGCGTGGAGAACCCCAATGATCGTGCTACTCGAAAAGCCGAACCCAATGCGCCCGCTGAAGTGGGTCCTCAACCTGATCCAGAACAACCAAAGGGTTGAGCCCAAAGTGAAGATGATGGTGATTCTCTTGGCGCGAAGTTGAGAGACGGTATGCCCTGATTGATCCATGAAAAAGAACCGTTGGCTTATCGCAGCTTCGGCTGTCGGCATTCATCTGTCGATAGGTTCGATCTATGCATACAGTGCGTGGCAGATGCCTTTGGAAAATACGCTGGGATGGTCTACGGCTGAGACGTCTCTGGGCTTTAGTGTAGCGATCTTTTTTCTTGGTCTGACCGCGGCCTTTATGGCGCGGCATGTCGAGTTACTCGGTGCGCGATTGAGTGGGCTGCTATCAGCAGTTTTTTTCTCCTTGGGTTTGTTAGGATCGGGCCTGGCTGTGTGGATGGAATGGTTGTGGTTGTTCTATGTATGTTTTGGAGTATTAAGCGGAATTGGTCTCGGTATCGGATATATTGCGCCTCTTGCTACTTTGGTGAGGTGGTTTCCTGAGCGTCGGGGAGTTGCCACAGGTATGGCGATAATGGGCTTCGGGTTTGGAGGGCTGGTTTGCGCTCAATTCATCGATTGGTGGGTGCCCGTTCAGGGCGAAGTTGCGCTTCATAAGGAGGTGTCTCCTAGGGAATATGCGGTCGCTCTGGAAGCTGAGGATGAGGTCGCATTGGCCGCGATGGTATACACGGGCAACGCTTGGGAGTCAGGAATGGTTCAGGTAGATCAGGGTGCTGAGCCATACCGCATTGAAGTGATCTATCGTAAACGAGACGTCTCTGCAGCTTTTCTTTGCCTTGGATTAGTCTATGCCGTCGTCATGGCTCTCAGCGCGCTCTATATTACGCCACCGGAGCAATACTCAGTAGAGTCTTCTGCGACGGAAGGGGGTATATCTCTATCGGATTTACTACGTTCACCCGCGTTTTATGGGCTCTGGTCTATGCTGTTTATCAATGTGACCTGCGGGATCACAGTGATCGCGACGGCAAAGAAGATGGGTTACGAAATGGTAGGGTTGTCTTTAGACCAAGCGAGTCTCCTCGTTATGGGCATCTCAGTTTTCAACGGATTGGGACGTATCTTTTGGGCAGCCGTGTCTGATAAAATGGGCCGTCCTAACACGTTTATACTCTTTTTTATGATTCAGTTCGTCGCGTTCCCGCTACTGGCAAACCTCACGACATCGCCGCTCGCTTTCATGGGGGTCACGTTCCTCATCTTGACTTGCTACGGTGGTGGATTCGCGACTATGCCAGCCTATGTGAGTGATCTCTTTGGTGTGAAACGCATGCCTGTTGTCTATGGTTTGATACTGACCGCTTGGTCGTTGGCCGGTATCGTAGGTCCGATGTTCGGTGCCTATATCTACGAGCGCACCCAAAGTTATCAGATGAGTCTCTATCTCTTTGGCGCTACGTTTTTGGTGGCCTTGGGGATTGCTGTTCTCCTGAAGCGAGAGTCTACACGCATTCAAACAACCAATCGCTAGCCTCACGCAACGGCTTCGTCGTCCACGCCGTTCTTTTCGATACGCAGGTGATCCATAGTGTAGCGCTTGCGGTCTTCTGTATTCTTACCCATGAAGAATGCTACGGTTTCCTTGATTTTGGAATCGTGGCCAATGTGGACGAGGTCGAGCCGCATGTCCCAGCCGATAAAGTTTTTGAATTCACTGGGGTCAATTTCACCGAGGCCCTTAAATCGTGTGATCTCGGGGTTTGCTCCCAGTTTGTCGACAGCGACTTTGCGCTCGGCATCCGAATAGCAGTAGATGGTTTCCTTTTTGTTGCGGACCCGAAACAGAGGCGTTTGCAAAATATACAGATGCCCACGGCGGACCAGGTCTGGAAAAAACTGCAGGAAAAATGTGATTAATAACATGCGGATGTGGAAACCATCGACGTCGGCATCTGTGGCGATGACGACCCGGTTGTAACGCAAGCTGTCGAGTGAGTCTTCGATATCTAGGGCGTGTTGAAGGAGGTTGAACTCTTCGTTTTCATAGACCACCTTTTTGGTTAGTCCGAAGGCGTTGAGTGGTTTTCCCTTGAGTCCAAAAACAGCCTGGGTGTGGACATCGCGCGACGCGGTGATGGATCCCGAAGCTGAATCCCCCTCAGTAATAAAGAGAGTCGTGTCTTCAGCACGCGCGTCCTTGGTGTCGGTGTAGTGAATGGTGCAATCGCGAAGCTTGCGGTTGTTGATTTTTGCCTTTTTCGCGCGTTCACGGGCGAGCTTTTGGATTCCTTTAAGTGCGGTACGCTCTTTTTCGTTTTGGACGATTTTCTTCTGAAGCTCCTCGGCGACCGCAGGGTTACGGTGGAGGTAGTTGTCGAGCTCTTTGGAGATGAATCCGGAGATGAATGCATTCAAGCTTTGGCCGTCTGGCTCCATTTCGGTACTGCCTAGCTTGGTCTTTGTCTGAGATTCGAAGACAGGCTCGGAGACTTTTATCGCGATAGCGGCAGTGATAGATGTGCGGATATCCTTGGCGTCGAAGTCTTTTTTGAAAAATTCACGGATGGTCTTCACATAGGCCTGGCGAAATGCGGCTTCATGGGTACCGCCTTGCGAGGTGTATTGTCCGTTGACGAAAGAGTAGTAATCCTCGCCGTAATGCCCCGCATGGGTGATGGCGAGTTCGATATCTTCTCCTTTAAGGTGGATTGGGGCGTAAATGGCAGGTTCTTCCGACCCCAGCTTTTCTGAGAGCAAATCGAGCAGGCCATTTTTCGACGAGAACTCCTTACCGTTAAGGAACAGCTTTAGACCTGTATTGAGGCAGGCGTAGTGCCGCAGACGTTCCTCAATGAAGCTGAGCTCGTATTTGTAGTCCCTAAAAATGTCATCCGAGGCACGGTAGCTGAAGCGCGTACCATTTTTCTCCGCAGATTGTTGGTCTTGTTTATCCTCTTCGGTGATCTCACCCCCGGCGAAGGCCGCAGAGCGCGATTTGCCATCGCGGAAAGACTCGACCTTGAACCACGAGGAGAGGGCATTGACGGCTTTGGTGCCTACGCCATTCATGCCGACTGACTTTTTAAAGGCTTTAGAGTCGTATTTACCCCCGGTGTTGATCTGACTGACGCAGTCGACGACCTTTCCGAGAGGAATGCCGCGGCCATAGTCGCGCACCGTCACGGTTCCATCTGACGCGACGTCCACATCGATCCGTTTACCGTGTCCCATCATGTGCTCATCGATTGAGTTATCGATGATCTCCTTGAGCAGCACATATACACCATCGTCAGGCTGAGATCCGTTGCCCAGCTTTCCGATATACATGCCGGGGCGGAGCTGGATGTGTTCATTCCACTTGAGGGAACGGATATTATCTTCGGTGTAAGTGACTGCGTCGGCCATAAATCTCGTGTGATCGTGTGTTCAGTAAATAGAGGTGCAGGGAGGCCGGAGAATCGCAATGAATTTTCAGAACAGACTTCAAAAAGCTTGTATGGCTTATGCTTCGCAAGGACCTATGCCTAAATTTTCTGTCGATTGTTCTATCCTCGTGTCCGGCTCGCCGGAGCAAGCTTACCCGATTGTAAGGGACTTCAAGGAGTGGCGTGGTTGGTCGCCGTGGTTGATTATGGAGGAGGCTGCCGAGATGAGCGTGGCACCCGATGGAGACAGCTATACTTGGGCCGGAAAGCTTGTGGGCGAGGGCGGGATGACACTTCAGAAGGAGAAGCCCTTCAGCTCGATTCATTTTGGTTTGGAGTTTATCAAGCCTTGGAAGTCGCGGGCTGACATAGCGTTTTATTTTGAAGAAGAGGGCGATCAGACGCGGGTTCGTTGGACAATGGAGAGTCAGTTGCCGTGGTTTCTGTTTTGGATGAAAGGGATGATGACCACGTTTATCTCAATGGACTATAACCGTGGTCTGGGGATGCTGAAGGATCGGATTGAGCTGGGCGCCGTGCCCTCGGTGCTGGAAATAGTCGGAGAGAAATCCTTTTCAGGGACTCCCTTTGTTGGACGGAAAACCACATGTAAAATGGCCGACATAGCTGCTGCGATGGCAGAGGAAATGAAGGCTATCGATGCATGGGTCACATCTTCAGGAATCCCAACCGCAGAACAGGCATTTTCAATTTATCACGCATTCGACATGAAGCGTGGAGAGACGACATTCACCACGGGCATCCCCGCACCGGACGGAGATGTGCCACTGGTGGAGGGCATGGTTTCAGGTGAGATTCCGGCATTGAGCACTTTTCAAATACGTCACACTGGACCTTATCGTCACTTGGGCAATGCGTGGTCAGCTGGAATGCTCCGCGACCGCAACAAAGTCTTCAAAAAAGACAAGAGCTTCCCGCCCTTTGAAATCTACACGAACGATCCCGTGAATACACCTGAGGAGCGGGTGGAGACAGTCGTGCATTTTCCTTTGAAGTAGGGCGTGAGCGGATCTACGTCGGATGACGGCGACAGAGAGAAGCCCAGGCTGCGTTGCGGACACGTTTGAAGCGACAAGGAACGCCTATTCCCGGGAATGACGTTTGGATCTCTGCGGTTGCGATCGAAAGGGATATCCCTGTTTTTTCAAATGACACACATTTCGATCATATCAGTGAGCTGCGGAGACTGAGCTTCTAGGCTATCGCCAGGCTGAACACTTTTTTGGGATCGCACAGACGAAAGAATAACGCACTTTTGCTAAGCATGGGACTTGCTAATTTGGAACAATTGCGACCCTGTAGTGAATTATTTTCGTCATATGCTGAACAGACTACCTCATGTGCGCTCCTTTGGAATTGTTATCTCCACGGGGGTCTTCGCTTTTTTTTCAGGGTGTCAAACTTGGACTGCCTCTGATCTGCCAGAGCCGGAATTGGCTCCAGCTGTGAACTTTGCTGCTCCAGGGGAATTCAATGAGTTGGAGGTGGCCGATGGCTGGTTAGTGAGTTTAGGAGCTGAGGGCTTGGATGCTTTGGTGACTGAAGCCCTAGAAAACAGTCCATCACTGGGCGCTACCGCAGCCAGTTTAGATGCTGCTTTAGCATCCGCCAAAATTGCAGGCGCTCGACTCTTTCCTGCGATTTCTGCTGATTTTAATGGCCGCCGTAGCCTGAATAACACCTCGGCAGGAAGTAACATTTACTCAACTAATACTGGACTGTCAGCAGGAGTGAGTTGGGAAATTGATTTGTGGGGGCGCGTAAAAAACAATCGCGACGCAAGCACATATGATTACCAGGCCTCGGAAGCAGATTTTATAGGGGCACGCCTTTCATTAGTGGCTACAGTTGCGCGGCTCTGGGTCGAGAATGTCGCAGCCCGCGAGCAGCTGGCTTTGGCTGAGCGCACGCTGGAAGCATTTGAGGAGAATGAGGCTGTCATCGAGGGGCGTTTCGAACGGGGACTGAGCAATGCGTTGGATTTACAGCTCATACGGACAACGACTGAGGGAGCACGCGGCACCGTTTCGGTTCGAAAAGAACAGTTCGCGTCAGCGCGAAGGAGCCTGGAACTGAGTCTAGGGCGTTATCCTTCAGGTGAGCTGGCGATTGATGCTATGTTCCCTGATGTCGTAGAGCAGATTCCCGTAGGACTGCCTGCTGCGTTGTTAGAACGTCGCCCAGATTTGTTGGCAGCGGAGGCGCGCATGGATGCCCAAGGGCAGCGTGCGCTTGCAGCTAATAAGAACCGTTTGCCCACGTTGTCGCTGTCCGGATCGATTGGGCGGAGTGGGAGTGATATCGATAATTTAGGTGATCCCGATTTCGGGGTTTGGAGTATTTTTGGTGGGCTAGCTGCACCGATTTTTAATTTTGGTCATCTCGAGGCGGAACAGATTCGTGGTCAGGCTCAATACCGCCAAGCTGCTTTGGGTTATGTGAGTACAGCCTTGCGCGCTTTCAATGAAGTAGAGGGCTTTTTGGCAGGTGAGGTCTATCTTGATGAGCGTCTCACTGCAGCGATTGCGGCTGAGCAGGCAGCGGTGGAGGCCGAGCGCATTTCTTGGGAGCGCTACCGGAGTGGGTTGGTAGATATCGTGACTGTCCTCGATTCTCAGCGTCGCGCAGACAACGCGCGTCGCGATGTGATCTCGCTACGCGCCCAAAAACTGCAAAACCGGATCGATCTACACACCGCTTTGGGTGGAGATTTCGAATAGTGTGCTTTCAATGTTAGGTTAGCTCGTCTGACTAGGTGCGCTACCCGACTTTTCGTGAACGACAAAGACATTTCCCAGCTTCTCGATCGTGCCGAGTTCCTTGCAAATACCAATTCTCTGTGGGGGGCGGCCTTCGTGTTGCGATTGCAACGTCTGGGCGTGACGCGTTTTGTGGTATCTCCTGGCTCGCGGAACACACCGCTTGTTTTTGCGCTGGCCGAGTTGCCAGGTCATGCGGTCCAAGTGGTGGTGGATGAGCGTTCTGCGGGGTTCGTTGCTCTAGGTTGGTCGAAGGCATCGGGAAAGGCACCGGTGGCGCTCGTGTGCACTTCGGGCTCAGCTTTGGGCCACTATTTGCCTGCTTTGATCGAAGCCCGTTATTCGCATACACCGCTAGTAGTCATTTCAGCTGACCGTCCTCCCGAGCTACAGGAGTGTCATGCCGGACAGACCGTAGACCAAGCGGAGATTTTTGGACACTATGTCGGAGGGTTTTATGCTGCGCCGTTGCCGGATTTTTCGAATTGGGATGCGATGCAAACCCTTCTCGATTCAGCGGCTCAGTTTTGGAGTGGGGATAGGGCATTGGCTTCAGTCCATATTAACCAACCCTTCCGCGATCCGTTGACTCCGGGTGTTCCGGATGGAAGTGATACGTTTTTACTCAAGGATTTGTTAGATTTACGCTCATTTCTGTGTGAAGTGCCGACTGTCGCATCTGAAGTTCAGGTGTCGGAACTGAGTGATTCTCATCACGCATCATTGCTGATAATTATCGGGCCTCAGGAGCTATCCTGGACCCATTTTTCACGGGCTCAGTCTGCGCTCAAACGTTTGGCGAAAATGGATGGTGTGGTTATTGCATCCGATGGTGTGTCTTCAGTTCGATTTTCTGGAATCCCCTCAGTAGCCGCCTACGATTTAGTACTCAGGCAGAAGGATATGCTGGATGCGCTGCGGCCCGAGCGAATCTGGTTGATTGGTGATCTGCCGACCTCAAAACCCTTGCGCGCTGCAGTGGCCCACTGGAATGCTCCAGTAGTCAGTTTTCAGGCGGATGATGATCAGCGTCACGCGGGAATTGATCTGCCATGGACGGTTGCTCCTATCAAGAGCCTGGAGCATGCAATAGAAGGGATAGATGTAAGCGACACTGAATTTAAATCGCGATGGATGGAAGCAGAGCAGTTCCAGCAAGGCGCTATTCAGAATGCTGTAGCTGAGTGCGTGAATTTGGATTGCTTGCGAGAATGGCAATTGCCCCGCCTATTGGTGCCGCGTGCGCCTGAGGGAACACGCTTCTTAATCGCCAGCAGCATGCCGGTGCGCGATTGGGAGGCATTTGCTCCATCAGGTGAATTTTCCATAGATGTATTCTCCAATCGCGGTGCGAATGGGATCGATGGGCTGATTTCGACCGCTGCAGGTATGGCCTTGGAAGACCCGGAGAGGCCCGTTTGGTTGATTATCGGGGACGTCGCCACTCAGCATGATTTAGGCGGATTAGCGACTTTGGCAGCCCTGCCTGGGACTGTCACGATTTGGCTGATCAACAATGGCGGAGGCCGGATTTTCGATTTCTTACCGATCTCTGGTGTGTCTTTTGATTTTGAGCGCTTCTATCACACGCCTCCACAGTTGAATTTCGCCGGTCTGGCTGAGGGAGTGGGTCTAGGCTACAAGCAGGTTAAAAACGTGAGTGATATCAAGCGCATCGCCGAATCATCGGAGCAGAAGTGCTTAGTTGAGATTTTGGTCGATTCCGAAAGTGATCAGGCCGCACGGCGCGCATTGACGGAACCAGGTAATTGAGTTCATCAATGTGTGATGAGTACAATCACTTGGGAGCGCGTTGGCGATTTTGAAGACATTATTTATGAGAAGGCCGAGGGCATTGCCAAGGTGACGATCAACCGTCCCCACCGGCGCAATGCCTTTACCCCCGATACGGTCATGGAGATGTATCAGGCGTTTACCGATGCCCGTGAAGATACGTCGGTCGGTGTTGTTTTATTGACAGGTGCTGGCCCACATACCGATGGGAAATACGCCTTCTGCTCGGGCGGCGATCAGAAGATTCGTGGTGACAAGAAGGGCGGCTACATCGGCAAGGACGGCGTGCCGCGACTCAATGTTCTCGATCTGCAGCGCCTCATCCGGAGTATGCCGAAAGTAGTGATCGCTCTCGTGGCAGGATATGCCATTGGTGGCGGACATGTGCTGCATGTAATCTGCGACCTTACTATTGCGGCCGATAACGCGGTTTTTGGCCAAACTGGACCGCGTGTAGGCTCGTTCGACGGTGGCTTTGGGTCGAGTTATTTGGCGCGTATCGTGGGGCAGAAAAAAGCGCGAGAGATCTGGTATCTCTGTCGCCAATACGATGCGCAACAAGCGCTCGATATGGGACTCGTTAATACCGTTGTTCCCGTCGAGCAGCTTGAAGCAGAGGGGGTGCAATGGGCACGAGAGATCCTCGAGAAAAGTCCCTTGGCTATCCGCTGTCTCAAGAGTGCCTTTAATGCCGACGTCGATGGCCAGGCAGGCCTTCAAGAGCTATCGGGAAATGCCACCTTGCTCTACTATCTCACGGAGGAAGGTAATGAGGGTAAAAACGCCTATGTCCAGAAGCGAAAGCCCGAGTTCAATAAGTATCCCTGGCTGCCTTGATTTGGATCGTTGTTTGCGTGGCTGAACAATCAGGGACAGACAGGCTCGTGTGGAATAGTGAGGGGCATCCGCGAATGAACGCTAGTAAAGACGAATAGCAGCGGAGCGGCGCTCCGTCGCCGCTAGGGCGGTGGTAGTGGCTCATGGTTGTACAGTCCTGATCTTTGGTCGTCACTTTTGATTCGTTGTCGCTATCGTGGTCGTTGTCGATCCGCGGTTCGGTTTAATCCGAGGGGTTCGTTTTGATCCGCTAATAGACGGGAATAGACGCTAATTTCTGGAACCGGGAAGCTGCGGTTTCTATCGGTAAGGCTGCAATGTTTCTTATACTGGTATTTGAGGGTAACTGAGGGATATCCAGAATCGGGTTTTTTAGGGCGATCGATGCCGAGCTGGGGCTCGGCGTTCCCAGGAGCTGCTCTGCAAAGTCCCGATCTCTGGTTGTCAGTTTTGATTCGTTGTCTTGTTCGTGATCGAGATCTAACTGGCCACGCAAGCGACCACAAGGCAGGCAGCTAGTTCTGAGGACTCTACGTCCTCGCGATTTTTATCAGTTTTTTGAGGCGCTCTACATCAGTCGCCGTCGTCTTGGCTATGAATCCGCCTTTGTGCGCGAAGGTGACATCATCTTGATCTTCGATTTGGCGAAAATCGCAGGCGGGGTGATCATCAAAACGTTTGAGGCCATAGCCTGCACCGCGGCTGTCTGGGGAGATGATGACGGCGACTTTTTTCTCTATGCCGAGATCTTGGAGGACAAAGGAAATGCCCTGGGCTGGATCATCTACGGAAGGTTGTTGGCGGGGGATAAAGACGACCTGATGGTCTGGATATTCTGGATGCTCCATGGGCCAGGCTTCGATAATCGGCGCCAAGGCAGCGACCTTTTGATCCATAGTTTCAATATAATCCAAGAGGTCGGTCCCTATCATGCGCATGATCTCCCAAACGGGTTCACCGCGGTGATGGATTTCGGATGCTGCAAAACGACGGAGCAGGGTAACGTCTATGGGCGAGCTAAGCCTGGCTAGAATGTCACGGTCGGTGCCGAGCCAGTCTGCGGTTTTGTTGGGTCCCCGGCAGTCGAACCACTCTGCCGTCTCTAACCAATCACAATAGCGCCGCGCTGAGCTATAGATACCCAGGTAATCGAGTACGAGGGATAGGGCGCAAGTGAGGTGTTCTTTGGGGTCTAGTTGATGATGATCAAAACACAAGGTTTCTGGATCATGCCGATGGCCGATGTCTACGACCGCGATTTTTGGATCGTCCAACGCGTCAGGAGTGGGCTCGCGCCGCAGAATTTCGACTGGTGACTGTGCGATCAAAATCGAGCAGGCTAGGAAATCGTCTTTGTGGGCTCCGCCTGGATGGGTCAGGATAGCAGTTATATCGCGCATCGAGACATTGTTAGAGGAAGGCGTCACGATCGACAACCCTCTCTTGGCTTTATCAATCTTCCCTGCTCCAGACACCTTCGCCGGAATAAACAGGCTCTTTACCCGCCTTTTTCTGAGCCTCGTAGTCTTTGAGGCAGCGAATGGCAGGTTTGGTCAAAATGAGGATCGCAATGATGTTAACCCAAGCCATCAAGCCTACGCCGAGGTCGCCGAGTCCCCAAGCTAGTTCGGCCTCGTTAACACCTCCAAAGAACACGACGCCCAGAAAGACGATCTGGACGATTCGAAAGACTAGCGTGCGCGCGGACGATCCTTTCGGAAGGAGGTAGGCCACGTTATTCTCGGTGTAATAATAATAGGCGAGGGTCGTGGTGAAGGCGAAGAATAACAATGAGATGGCGACAAAGGCACTACCCACTCCGGGCACCAAGGTATCCACCGCAGCTTGGGTGAACTCTGGCCCGTAGTCGACTCCGGGGATATTTTCTACGATCGCGGTTTCAGCGCCCTCGGGCTGGACGTTGTAGGAGCCAGTGACGAGGATCATCAGCGCGGTGGCAGTGCATACGAGCCAGGTGTCAAAGTAGATGGAAAAGGACTGAACCAGTCCCTGTGAAGCTGGGTGTTTGACCTCAGCAGCGGCCGCAGCCATCGGGGCCGTGCCCTGCCCAGCCTCGTTGGAGTAGATGCCGCGTTTGACGCCCCAAGCAATGGCACTGCCCAGAATGCCGCCAAAGGTGGCATCCATGCCAAAAGCACTTGAGATAATAAGCCCAAACGCTGCCGGGATTTCCGTAAAATTAACCGCGAGAACAATGGCCGCGACGGCAATATAGCCCACTGCCATAAACGGTACAATCATCTGCACCGCGAAGCCGATCCGTTTTACTCCGCCAACGACGATCGCGGCAACGCCCGCAACCACTATAAGTCCCGTGACCCAAGTAGGTATGCCGAAGGCGTTTTCCATCGCCCCGCCGATACTGTTGCTTTGGACAGTGGGCAGGCACAGCCCGCAGCCGATAATCGTGGCGATCGCGAACACGACAGCATACCACTTCGCTTTCATGCCTTTCTCGATATAGTAGGCCGGCCCACCGCGGTATTGGCCGTCGACTTTCTCTTTGAAAATCTGCGCTAAGGTGGCCTCAACAAATGCTGAGCCTGATCCGACAAAAGCAATGAGCCACATCCAAAATACCGCGCCTGGGCCACCCAGCGCAATGGCGGTGGCGACTCCGGCGATGTTTCCGGTGCCAACGCGGCCAGAGACAGCCAAAGCAAAGGCTTGAAACGGACTAATGCCGTTCTCCGATGCTTTGCCACCAAACATACAGCGCAGCATTTCACCGACCATCCGCACCTGGACAAACCGAGTGGCGATTGTGAAGAAGACTCCCGCTCCTAGGCACAAAATAATGAGGGCCGGGCTCCAGACGATCCCGTTAGCGTCAGATACAAAAGACTCTAAAGACATGGTTCCGGAACGCAGTTCCTATGCCGTTGGCGAGTCATCTGCTAAATCGGTTGCATTATGGAAGACAAACGCGAACAGAAATGCCTGATACTCCTCGGCTTTTATGTCGGTTTTTGGGGGATGCTCCAGGTGTTGACGGTGAAGCTGGTGCCGCTGGATTTGTCTTGGATCGGTTTGGGGGTATTGGGATTCAGCTATGGCTCGTTTGTCCACGCGCTGACATTTCCATGCACCGATGCGGTGGCGGAGGTGTGGGGGGCGAAGCGCGCGCGCATGATGGTGTATTTGGGAACGCTCCTCTTTGCGATTAGCACGAGTCTTATTTATCTCGCAACTTTGTTGCCGTCAGCCGAAGCGTTTCAGTTTCACGACGAATACAATGCGCTTTTTGCGGGTGCGCCGCGCATCATCATCGGTTCTCTGACCTCGACGCTGTTTGCTCAACTCTGGGACATTTTCATTTTTGAGTGGGTTAAGAAGCGGACCGGAGAACGCATGCTATGGTTGCGCAATAACGTCTCTACCTGGGGCTCTCAGTTTTTCGATACCATCATTTTCTACACCATCGCCTTTTACGGAATCATACCCAATTCCGAACTGCCAAAACTGATTTTGGGAACGTATCTTCTCAAGATTTTCGTAGCAGCCATCGACACACCCATGGTTTACGTGATCGTGCGTTGGATCACTGGGTCTTGGACTGCTAGAGGAGGCCTCGAAGAAAAAACGTCCCACCCATAATTTTTTGAGGCGGGCAACTTATTGGTTTATTTCCAGAAATTTCGATGTGGCTCCAGGAGCGTTTCGCGCAATTCGGGAAAGGGGCCGATGATCTCTATATCCTTTTGTCCTGCTGCAACGACAGTTCTGCAAGGTAGGTTGAGCGTTGGGTTTTCCTCATGTGCTCCCGTCAAGTCTAAGAGATCGGTTTCAGAAAATCCATAGACGACACGACCAATATTCGCCCAGTAGATGGTGCCCATGCACATGGCGCAAGGTTCGCCGTTTGTGACGAGTGTGTAGCTCCATAGAGTTTCTGGGTCATAGGTTTCGCTTGCCCGACGCGCCAGTTCTGTTTCGGCATGGCGGACGGTTCCCAGGTTGCCCTGTTCCATTAATACTTCGCCATCAGCCCCTACTAAAACAGCGCCGAAAGGGTGCCGGCCCTCATCCATCGCTGTCAATGAGATGGCATGCGTTTGTTCTAGGTAAGGGTGCCAATAGGAAGTCGGTTCAGGTGTTTTCATGGGTTGAGAGGAATGCACTGTGAAGGTTAAAAATATTTTATTGAGTAGCTCTTTTAAAACGGAGCAAAGACTATCGATGTGAGGTTCGGCATCAGATTATGCGGCGATTTTGTAATAGGCTTACCTTATTTCCTTTCCGATATTGGATCGGCCGAGTGGGAAATTATGATGCCAGATAGATGGAACAGATCCTGGGCATTACTCATATCCCTTAAATCTTCTATGATCCCGACGGATATTTTATCTTCGATCGTCCACGCGGATCAAGACAGTAGGGATGTCGACAGGAATACAAGTGTGATGGGAGCTGATAAATCTCCTACGCGAGAGTATTCACATGATCTGGTAGAGAAGTCGTAGGCTTTATTTGTCCGACGCTTCACGCCACATTTCAGTTTCAAAATCGAAAATATAAAGTGGAGCCGAGCTTTCCGTGCGGTAGAAGTAGATGGGTTCTAAACTTTCCGCATCAATTGCGTAAGGGAAAGTCGATCGCGTGGTCCAGTACCAGCCACTTGCCTCGGCAATATAAAACCAAAGGCCGTCTGTTGCGTTGTCTGGAAGATAAGCGATCGACCATCCAATGATGCTAAAATAAGCCCATGGTGATTGGTCAAAGGTATATACCGGGCTAAAAGCCGGGTCCATGAGCCAATCAGAATCCTCAGAAAGAACCCCATTGAATCCAAAGATTTCGCTTGCCGGCCTGAATTCAAATAATGCTTCTGTAGAATCTTCGTTCGATGCTTCAGGGATCAGATCAGTCCTATCAGGAGAAGGCTCAACATTTGCAATCTCCTGCGTGGGCGTTTCTGGCGTAGGTGCTGGCGTAGGTGCTGGTGCTGGTGTCCGATCTGGGGTGCGCGGGGTGGTGGGGGTAGGGTTTGGGTTGATAGCTTGCACCGGCGGAAGTTCCGTTTCCGCTACTGGGGCCGTTTCACTTATAATATTCGAACCTTTACCTGGTGTAGAAGTTGTGTCTTCAGCAGAATCATCTGAGAATCGATAACCAGCATATATATCCGAAACTGAAATCCATGATCGGCTGGTGTTACCTGCTCCTGGTAGTTGCGCGTTATTGCGTGAGTCCCTTGCCAGTCCGTAGGCCGAGCCTGCGGAACCCGCGCCTTCCGGGAACCAAATTACTGCAAAAGCTTGGCCTTCGTTGAAGATATCTTCCCAAGCAAGCTGAACGACACTGGCTACTCCCGAGGGGTAACCGGACTTAGAATCCATCGATCCCAAGAGTAGGGGTGAATCCCCAAAAACGAAATAGTCGTCAGACTGTCCCTCGCTTGTCGAAAGAAACTGTCCCGATACGCTCACATCGAAAGGTTTATATGCACCCGCTGCGAAACCGTTTTTCTGAGTATCGATTAAAATTGCCCACTTAGCGGCAGCTGCCGGCGACCCCTCCTGATCGTGGAAGGGTTGAGAGAAATTATTTATAGACAAGGTGACCGACTGCGCACCCAGTGAAGTCGATAGGAGAAGTCCTACTAAAAATATGAAGGCTTTTCACAGCCATCCCATAAGACCTGATGGCGGAGATCAAACCTGAGTATTGATGGGCTGTAGCGGTTGATCGTGTCT